>JADLEZ010000524.1 GCA_020845855.1 Burkholderiales bacterium | reverse complement strand
GGGAACGCGTACCACGCGGTCACGTACGGCAGGAGCTCGAGCGCGACGCGGTGATTGGGGCTCGCCTTGTAGAACTCGCCGAGCATCGCCGGATCCTTCGCCGGCAGATCGGTGGCCGGCACGTAGCCGGTCGCCTTCACGATGATGGTGGCGCCCTGCGGCCCGACGGCGTACTTGATGAACTCCCACGCCGCCTTCTGCTTGGCCGGGTCCTTGGTCAACATCATGATCGCCGCGCCGCCGGTCGGCACCCGGCCGTCGGCCGCGCTGATCGGGAACTTCGCTACCCTCACCGGAAACGCGCTGCCGACCTCGCGATTGAAGCGGCTGATCTGCGCTGAAGAGTCCGACAGCATGCCGAGCCGGCCGGCGATGAAGTTCGGCGCTTCCGCGGCAAACGTCGAGTTCGGCATGTTCGCCTCGTTCACCAGCCGGGCGAGCACGGCCATCCCTTTCTGCCCTGCCGGTCCGTCGAACGCCACCTTCTTCTCGTCAGGCGTCAACATCGTGCCGCCGTGCGAGTACACGAGCGCCTGCCACATCCAGTTGCCGGTGATCTGCCAGCTCAGGAACATGCCGCGGTACTTGCCGCCGCCGTCGAGCGCCTCGATGCGCTTCGCGAGATCGATGATGCCGTCCCAGGTGCCCGGGAACTTGTCGGGGTCGCCGCCGGCGCGCTTGACGAGGTCGGCGTTGTAGTAGATGACCGGGGTGGACATGGCAAGGCCGATCCCGTATTGCTTGCCGCCGACGAGGCCGACCGAGCGGCTCTTCTCGGTGATGCCGAGCTTCGCGAAGGTGGGGTCCTTGCGGATCAACTCGTCGATCGGCTGCGCGATGCCGCGCTCGACCAGGATGCGCTGCCGGTTCATGCCGTGGATCGCGACGTCCGGCAGCGTGTTGGTCATCGCCGCCCGCAGGTTGTGCTGGACGATCTGCTCGTAGTCCTGCTGCGGACCCAACAGATTCACCTTGATGCCGGGATTCGCCTTCTGGAACTCCTCGACGATCTTCTCGATCGGCTCCTTGAATAGCCCCGGCGCCGGATACTGGACATCGATCTGCTGTGCCGTCGCCCCACCCGTCCACCAGCCCAGCGCCAACGCCGCGATTGCAACTTGAATCCGCTTCGACATGGAATCCTCCCTTGCGGTTGCCTACTTGAGTCCGGCCATGGTCATGCCTTCGATGAAGCGCCGCTGCGCGAACAGGAACGCGACGACGAGCGGCGCCGTGATGATCACCGCCCCCGCCATCAGCGGGCCGAAGTCGTGCCCGGCCTCCTCGTTGCGGAAGTACGCCACGCCAAGCGGCGGCGGCGCCAGCTCCCGGCTGTTGATGACGAGCAGCGGCCAGAAATAGTCGTTCCAGTGCGCCACCACCGAGAAGATGCCGAACGACACCAGCGCCGGCATCGCGGCCGGCACCATGATGCGCCACACGATCGCGAATTCCGAGAGCCCGTCGAGGCGGGCGGCGTGGATCAGCTCGTCCGGAATCGCCTTGAAGAACTGGCGCATGAGGAAGATGCCGAACACCGAGATCGTGAACGGGATCACCAGCGCGGCGTACGTGTTCAGCAGCCCCGCCTGCCACAGCATGATGTACAGCGGGATCGCCGGCACGTGCGCGGGAATCAGCAGTCCGAACAGCGTCAGCGTGAAGATGAGCGCGCGCCCCCGGAACTCGAGCTTGGCAAGGGCGTACGCACACGGCACCGCGACCAGCACCTGCAGGACGAAGATCGCGGACGTCACGATGACGCCGTTCACGAGGTAGCGCAGCATCGGCACTTTCACGAACGCCTGGTGATAGTTCTCGGCGGCGTACCACTGCCGCGGCAGCAGCGTCAGCTCGCCCGCGAAGATCTCGTGCGGAGGCTTGAACGAAGTGGCGATCATCCACACGAACGGCGCGAGCATCACCACCGCGCCCGCGAGCAGGACGGCGTGGCGGAAGAGCCCGAAGGCGAGGCCGCGCCGTTTCACGAGTAGTGCACCCGCCGGTCGAGAAAGCGCACCTGGAGCAGCGTCAGCGTCAGCACGAACAGCAGGAAGACGACGGTGATCGCCGAGCCGTAGCCGGCGCGGAAGTAGTGGAAGCTCTCCGTGTACATCGTGTAGAGCAGCACCTCGGTCGACTTGGCCGGCCCGCCCGACGTCAACACCGCCACCGTGTCGAAGACCTGGAACGACCGGATGCCCATGATCACCAGCACGAACATGAGTGTAGGCCCGAGCATCGGCCAAGTCACCCGGCGAAACCGCTCCCACGCCCCGTCCGCCCCGTCCACCGCCGCGGCGTCGTACAGATCGTGCGGCACGGATTTCAGGCCCGCGAGGAACAGCACCGTCGTGAAACCCAGCGATTGCCAGATGCCGATCGCGCAAAGGGCGAACAGCGCGGTCGCCGGATTGTTCAGCCAATGGGTGCCGGCGATGCCGACGGTCTTCAGGAGCAGGTTGACGAGACCGACGTTGGGATGGAACAGAAATTCCCAGACCACCGCCATCGCGATCAGCGTCGCGGTCACCGGCAGGAAGTAGACGGTCCGATAGAACTTCTGGAGCGGCGCGCGGGCCTCGATCAGCATGGCAATGCCGAGCCCCAGCCCGACCGAGGCCGGCACGGTGACGGCGACGTAGAGCAGCGTGTTCGCGAGCGACTGGCGGAACACGCGATCCGCGAACATCTCCGCGAAGTTGCCGAGGCCGACGAAGCGCAGCGTCTTGGCGCCGAGCTGCCAGTCGGTCGCCGACAGCGCGATGACGGCGGCGGTCGGCCCGAGCAGCAGCAGGAACAGGAGAAACGTCGCCGGACCCGCGAGACCCCACGCGGCCCATGCCTCTGCGCGCCGACGGCGCCGCCGGGCGGCAGCGAGCGCTTCAGCCATGGGTTCGCACCCGGGCGGCCGACTGCCGCACAGTGACACGCTTGCCCGCTTTGTCGAACAGCAAGACGCGCTCCGGGTCGCAGGCGACGCCGATGCCGGCGCCGATGGCGAAGTCGCCGGCGCGCCTGCCGTCCGCCCGCGCCACGATGGGCGCCTCGAGGCCGTCGACGGCGACGTGCACGAAGCAGTCGGACCCGAGATTCTCGACATGCTTGGTGCGGCCGCGAAACGTCGCGGCAGCATCGGCATCGCGCAGCGTCAGGCACTCGCTTCGCATCCCGAGATCGACGCGTGATCCGACTGCGGCTTCCGCCGCCACGCAAACGTGGCCGTCGAGCGCGCGCACCCCGCCTTCCGAGGCGACGATGCCCGGGACGACGTTGATTCTCGGGCTGCCGACGAACTCGGCGACGCGCAGGTCCGCGGGGTCGTTGTAGAGCGCCGTGGGGGTGGCGATCTGCAGCACCTCGCCGTCCATCATCACCGCGACGCGATCCGACATCGTCATCGCCTCGGACTGGTCGTGGGTGACGTAGATGAACGTCGCGTGCAGCCGCCGGTGCAGGTCGGCGAGCTCGGTGCGCATCTGCGTGCGCAGCTTCGCGTCGAGGTTCGACAGCGGCTCGTCCATGAGGAACACCTTGGGATTGCGGACCATGGCGCGGCCGAGGGCGGCGCGCTGCCGCTGGCCTCCCGACAAGTGTGCCGGCTTTCGTCCGAGCAGGCCCTCGATCGCGAGCGACGCCGCGACCTCGCGCACGCTCGCCTCGATATCGCTGCGCAGCGCGGCGCTGCCGGGAACGAAACGGCCCACGAGCGGCAGGCGCTGGGCCGCCGTCATCCGGCGCATGACCAGCGGCAGCGCCATGTTCTCGTAGACCGTCATGTACGGATACAGCGCGTACGACTGGAACACCATCGCGACGTCGCGTTGCTTGGGCACCCGGTGATCGACGTTCTCACCCCCGATCGATACGCTGCCCCCGCTCTGCGCCTCGAGGCCGGCCACGATGCGCAACAGCGTCGACTTCCCGCAGCCCGACGGTCCGAGCAGCGTCATGAACTCGCCGTCCCGGACGGCGAGCGACACGTCGCGCAACGCGCGAACCTCGCCGAAACTCTTGTTCACCCGGTCGACGAAGACGTCGGACATCGCGCCACCAGCGTTGAGCAAAGCTCAGCCAACGTAGCAGAGAATTGAAGTCTTTTCAATCGCGGCCGCCTCGTGTAGTCTCACATCCGCTTCGCCGGGGGGCCTGTCGCCGGCGGCTAGCCTAGTAGACACGGGCAGACAACGGAGAACGATGCGGGCAATCATCATTGGCGCGGGACGCGGGCGCCGCCTCATGCCGACCACGCAGAACGCCCCGAAGTGCTTCGCCGAGATCCGCGGCAAGCGCATTCTGGACTGGACGTGCGAGGCGCTGCGCGACGGCGGCGTCACGGAAGTCTGCTTCATCGGCGGGTACTTCATCGATGCCGTCGAGCGCGAGTACCCGCACTTCACGTTCCGGCACAACCGCGAGTGGGAGCGCAACAACATCCTGGTGTCGCTGATGTGCGCCGAAGACCTGATGGACCGTCCGTTCGTCACCACCTACTCGGATATCCTCTACACCGGGGCGCTGGTCGCCGACCTCGTTGCATCGCCGGCCGACATCGCGCTCGGCATCGACACCGATTGGCGGACGCACTACCAGCCGCGCACGCAGCATCCGCCGCACGACGCCGAGAAGACGATCACCCGCAACGCACGCGTGGTCAGGGTCGAGCGATCGATTCCGTACGAGGAGGCGACCGGGGAGTTCATGGGTGTGGCCAAGTTCAGCGCCCGAGGCGGCGAGCTCCTGCGCAGGCACTACCACCAGCGCCGCGCCGAATTCTGGGACCAGCCGTACCGCGGTGCGCCCCGGTTTCAGAACGCGTACCTGATCCACCTGTTCCAGGACATGATCGAGCAGGGCGTTGCGTTCGGGCACGCCGACACCCACGGCCAGTATCGCGAGATCGACACCCAGGAAGACCTCGACCTCGCGCAGAAGGAGTGGGGCCGGTGACGGCGAGCTTGCCCCTGTTCCCCGCCTCCGTCGTCGGCTCGCTGCCGCGGCCGCGGCACGTGCGCGAGTTGATCGAGAAGCCGGCCTGGGATGACGCCGACCGCCGGGCGATGGACAGCGCGATTGCCTATGCGGTGTCGTTGCAGGAGTACGCGGGACTCGACATCGTGACCGACGGCGAATGGCGCCGGCGCTCGTACATCGGCGTCATCGCCGAGCTCGCCCACGGCTT
>JADLEZ010000523.1 GCA_020845855.1 Burkholderiales bacterium | reverse complement strand
GGGACAGCCGCTTCAGCAGGCCATCTCTGATATCGGCGTGCCAGCAGAGGAAGTGAGCGCGTTCAAGGAAATGCTTGACGCCGAACTCAATGCCCTCACGCCGTACAACTGCGCGCGGTATCGGATTACCCTTGGAGAAGTTCAAGCTTGGATTGAGCGCGGGAGGCCCCGATGAGCGGGGCGTTTGCGATTGACGTGCATCGTCCGAAAGCGCGATATTCATTTGCACAAATGAGAAACGGGAGTACTTCCTCGCGGAGCTCTCCAAGCAGGGCGCACACGACGGTGCAGCGCGAGATCGTGGCGGGGTTTGATGCGTGAATCAGGCCGTCCCGATCTGCGTGTGCACCTCGACCTTGCTGGCTCCTATACGCCGATCACGAAGTGGCTCCAATATGCCGATCGCTGACAAGGGCACGCTTGATGGCGGCAAATACCGCCGAGAGATTGCTCATGGTCGGATTGCCCGATTGCGACAGCATCCGGTGCAGGCTCTTGGCGGGCTTGTGAATTTCCTCGGCCAGCGCCTCGAAGCCCACGGTGGCGTTCACGAGATCGCGCAGGATCAGCTTGGCCGATTCGGGCTCGCCATTGACGAAGGTGAAGGCCTCGTCCAGAAGCGCCTGTGCAAAGGCCGGATCGTTTTGCACGCGCGCGGCCACGGTTTCCTTGAAATCACGGGTCAGTGCAATGTTCACTTTCCTTTCTGGGTTGATGCCTTGCGGCGCTTGTAGTCTTCCCACAGCGCCACCGCCTGGTCGATGTCCTGCTGCTGACGCTTCTTGGTGCCGCCACCGATCAAGATGATGATCTTCAAACCATCCTTGGCCAGGTAGATGCGCAGCCCCGGCCCCCAATCGATCTTGTACTCACCAATGCCGCGAAACCACTCGACGTTGGACAGGTTGCCCTGTTCCATCCGGCTGACGGCGACGCGCACCTTGGCGGCAGCAACGGCTTCCAGCGATCCGAACCACTCCGCAAAGGGGCTGTCGCCAGCATCCAACAGGAGTTCTTTGATCTGGTAGCTCATGGACTTAATGGTAACGTATAAGTTCCCATCGTGCTAGTGCAGCAGGTTTGATGCTTGACCGGTGGCCTTGGTTGATCGAACTCGTAGGCCGGAGCGGGCTGGGCCTGGGGGTCGAGCGGGTCGCGCGCGGCATCGGGTAGATCCCACCGCGGCGGGCCGCGCGCCGGGGCGATGGCGGGTGGACGGATTGGCTCACCGAGATGGGCAAGGATGGTGCGCACCGTGCTGGGGTCGGTGATGAAGCCGACGATGCGCATTTGGGTTGCGCAAAGCGGGCACAGCGCTCCTTGGCGCTCACATCCAAGACCCCTTCCATGGTCCCCTCCGCTCCTCGCGAAGGGGACATTTCTATCTGGTTCGGAAGGGGGACGTTACGATCTGGGGCTGACACGACGGATTGTTCGCCTTGCCAAGCGTGCCAGCGGGAGTGCAGACTCGCAAAGCCAAGCGCTGGCATACAGGGGCAACGCCATGGCTGTTCTGCGAAAGCTGCTTGCACTTCTGTTGATCTCCATCGCCTCGGGCGTGGGCGCCCAGGGCAGGCTCGTCGAGGTCGTCGAGTTCTACAACCAGAAGCTCGACCACTACTTCATAAGCTCGCTGCAGGGGGACATCGAGGCCCTCGACAGCGGACGGCTCGCCGGCTGGGCCCGTTCGGGCTATACGTTCAAGGCCTACGACGCACCGGCGAGCGGGATGAGTCCGGTCTGCCGTTTCTACATCCCGCCGGCGGCGGGCGACTCGCACTTCTACTCGGCCTCCCCCAGCGAGTGCGCCGAGGTGCTCCAGAAATTCCCAGCCTTCGTCTACGAGTCGCCAGCGGTCATGTACGCAGGATTGCCCGATCTCGCCAGCGGAGCGTGCCCCGCGGGCAGCACCCCGGTGTACCGCTTGTGGAACCAGCGCGCGGACAGCAATCACCGGTACACCACCGATACCTCGGTCCGGAGCACGATGGTCGCGAGGGGCTATGTACCCGAGGGCTACGGCCCCGACGGTGTCGCGATGTGCGCACCGAGCCCCGTGCAGCGCTTCGAAGTCACGCTTGCGCCCGCCACGGTCCTGTTGCGGCCCGGCGAGACGCGCGAGGTCTACGTCACGGTTCGCTCGCGAGGGGGATTCAGCGCGCCGGTCGGACTGGAGATCGCCGGATTGCCGCCAGGCGTGGAGCAACAGCTCGCCGCTTCGAGCCTGACCGTCGGCCCCGCCCTCCAAACGACGACGCTGCGCCTGACGGGCGGCGCCGCAGCCGCGCCGACCGCCAACGAGGCCAATGCTTCGGTCAAGGCCACGGATGCCGGCGGGATCGGCATCTCCGCGCCGCTGATCGTGGAAATCGCGGCGGCGGACGATCCGGATGCAGCGCGGCTCGCTACGGTGGCCGACGTCGAGCGCCGGCTGATCGACCTGCGCTCGCAGGGGTTGGCCTCGGCCGCACTCGTGCAGGCGATCGCGGCTTTCATGCAGGCCCGTCCGGAATACGAGGCCACGGGTGCGGATCCCGCGTCGCTCGTCGCGTGGGGACGTTTTCGCGACGGCACGCTGCACATCGTTTCGGAAGCTCCGCCGCCGGAGCGCGGGAGTGCGCTGACCGAGCGGCGCCCGGTGGTCGCCAAGGCCGGCGGGGAGGTCCCGCAAAAGGCACTGGCCGCGGTGATGCAGAATTTCGGGCCGAACTTCGTGACCCAGGACACGGTCGACGACATCAAGACCTATCTGACCAGCAAGGGCTGGCGCGCCGGGGCGGCGGACACCAGTGTCAACGGACTCAAGGGGCTGCGCGGTTATGGCTTCTTCTACATCAACACGCACGGGGCACGTTGGGAAGTTGACAACCCCGCATTCCCGGACGGGAAGATCTTCGCACTGCAGACATCGACGCTGGTACATAACGCCCTCGACAAGACGTTACTCGCTGATCGCGCCACGACGCGCTTGGTTCACTACACCGCGCCCAACGGAGACAAGATCAACATTCCCATCTTCGGGCCGCTCGAAGTCTCCGATTCGCGTTATGGCTTCACGTACCTGTTCGTGGAAGCCTACATGGAGTTCGCGAAGGGGGCCGTCGTCTACATCGACGCCTGCTACGGCAGCCGCAACAGCGACTTCGTCAACGCGTTCCTCAAGAAGGGCGCAGGCGTCTATCTGGGATGGTCCGAGCTCATTTCACCGTCGGCCGTCGCGAAGTCCGCCGGATACTTCGTCGATCGCATGGTAGGCGCCAACAAGCACCCGACGAAGGAGTCGCCGCCGCAGCGTGCCTTTCCCTACGATCTCGTCCTGCAGGACATGACCAGCAAAGGCCTCGACCGCGACGCGCAGTACGGCGCGCAACTGTCAGCGACGGCGGGGGCGGGGATCGATCCGCCCATCCTTGCTCCCAGCCTACGCAATGTCGAGGTGAACGAGATCGACGGCAAGCTGACGCTGAACGGCTATTTCGGGTCGCAAACCGGCAAAGTGAAGGTCGGCGGCGCCGAGCTTTCCGGCATCGACTCCTGGGCAACGGACAAGATCGTCGCCAACCTACCGGTGACGGCGAACGGTGACGTCGTGGTCGAGGTCGACGGCGTCGTGAGCAATGCGCGTCAGCTGACCGAGTGGACGATCGAGGTGGACTACTCCAACCCCATCCCGCTCTTCGGCTCCTACAAATACGCGGGCGGCGGCAAGCTGCGCTTCCGCGCCGATGTCGCCGGTTATCGGGCGAAACCCGCCTCGCCGCTTACTTTCGTGCCGCGCGGAGGCTATGCCACGCAGGACAGCAAGATCAGCGTGACGGCGTCCGGTACATGGGCTGTCCCCGGATGCACGTCGACGCTTGCGAACGTGCCGGGGTTCGGCGATTACGTGAGCATCGCCAGGACGGGCGGACTTGCGACTGGGATTCCCGTCGTCAGAGCGCTCTTCAGCGTGGATGCGAACGCAAAGTCCGGCACGTTGGGGATGTTGCTGGCGGGACAGCAGTTTCCCCACGTCAATACTGCCTGCAGCGGGGAAAAGACCTACACTATCGCGAGCATGGGCTTGCTGGAGAGTCAGGTGATGCTTCCGGTCGAGCAAACCGACGCGCCGAGAACGACCCCCGTCCCTAGCATTGGCTTTGTCTTGAACCCGAACCTGACGATTCCGGCGCTCAACAGCACGAAATCAGGGTTGTCGCCGCTCCTGGGGACCTATACGGTCACAACCAAACCTGCCACGCCCATCTCGCCGCCGCGCGACACGGACGACTCGGGAAAGTAGGCCAGTCGCTCAAGGTGTGGCGTCGGCGACGTCGAGGATCCGCGCGGCGGGAGGCGCAGGCAACAACTCGGTCGCGATCGTCGGCGCGATCACGGGCGGCATCGCGCCGACCATGCGGCGCCCACCGTTGAAGCGCTTTTGCCAGTAGGCATTCGACAGGTTGGCGATTTCCACTTCGCTGCCGCGCGACGGCGCATGGATGAAGCGGTGGTCGCCTAAGTAGATGCCGACGTGCGAGTAGGCGAACCGGCGCGTGTTGAAGAGCACGAGGTCGCCCGGCTGCAGTTCGGCGGGCTGGATTTTCGAGCCTAGCGTGCTCATTTCCTTCGACGTGCGCGGCAGCGCGAACCCGGTCACTTCCAAGAATACGTAGCGCACGAGCCCGCTGCAGTCGAATCCGCTGCCCGGCGTACTGCCGCCTAGCTTGTAGCCGATCCCGATGAGGCCGAGGGCATAGATGGCGACGTCCGCGCGCCGCTCCATGCCTTGCCCGCATAGCCGCCTCCCGAGGTCAATGGCGACGCCGCGACGATCGTCGCGCGACGACGCAGCTGCGCACGAAGCCTGTGATGGCGCGCGAAGGCATCCGACCATTCTGGCCGAATTCCCACGGTAAAGCAAAGCCTTACGGCTGTCGCGGCTTGATCTTGTGGGTGCGCGGACGCGGATTGCCGGCGGCGTGGGCGCGACGTACCGCCTTCGCGTCGGCCACGAGCGGACGGGTCAGCTCCACCCGGTCGCCGTCCGCGAGCGGGGTTCCAGCGGTCGCCGCCTGACCGTGGATCGCGTACGCGATTCCGTCCGGAAGCGCGAGACGCTCGCGTAATCCGCTGGCCGCCACCGCGTCAGCCACCGTCGCGCCGTTTGCAACGGATACACGCACGATCGCTTCCGTGCCCGGTGCGGCGTAGGCCACGACGATGGCCAGGGTCATTTCTTCTTCGCGTAACGCACTTCCGCGCGTCGCACGAAGGCATCGATGAAGTGGTGGGAAATTTCGTTGAACACCAGGCCTATCAGTGCCTAGCTAGAGCATGTTCGTATTGAAGTCATAGACCAGCGTGAACTCGATCTTGCACGCATCCTCGCGCAGCGCGTGGAACCACTTGCCGTGCAGCTCGCGGAAGGGGCCTTCGACCAGGCTCATGCCGATCGAACTCGCGATAGGTGTACGCGAGCCTGCCGTGGCGAACCGCGACCTTGTCCGGGTACACGAGGGCGCTGCGCTCGCCGACCGGCGAAGCGCCGTACCTCGTCGCGCGCCAGGGCATCGCCTACGTGCCCGAGGGCCGCGCCATCTTTCCCAATCTCACCGTCGCGGAGAACCTCGCCATGGCCGCACGCGCCGGGGTGGACGGCCGGCGCGAATGGACCTTCGAGCGCGCGCTCGCGACCTTCCCGCGCCTTGCGCAGCGGCTTTCGTACGGCGGCTGGCAACTTTCGGGGGGCGAGCAGCAGATGCTCACCATCGGCCGCGCGCTACTCACCAATCCCGACCTGCTCATCCTCGACGAGGCCACGGAAGGCCTCGCCCCGCAGATCGCGCGCGAGATCTGGCGCATCATCGGCGAAATCCGCGGCTTCGGGATCGCGACCGCCATCGTCGACAAGAACTACGCCGCGGTCACCGCGATCGCCGATCGCAGCGTGGTCCTGGTCAAGGGAAGGGTGGCGTTCGAAGGCGACCGCGCCGCGGTGCTGGCCGAGCCCGCGCTCTTGCATCGCTATCTCGGGGTCTGACCGGCGCCGGGTTAACATGGACCACATGCTGAAGATCCAGGAACCCGTTCTGCGCGCGGCAAGCCCGCGCGGTTTCGCGCTGTTCGCCCTCGGGTTCCGTCCGTTCTACCTCGTCGCGAGCGTATTCGCGGCGGTGTCCACGCTACTGTGGATCGGTGACTACGCCGGGGTCCTGCCCCCGGTGTACGGGCACGACCCGGTCCTGCACGCGCACGAGATGATCTACGGCTACGCGATCGCGGTCATCGTCGGCTTCCTGTTCACCGCCGGGCGCAACTGGGCCGAGCAGCCCACACCGCAGGGCGGGCTGCTGGCTTCGTTCGTGGCACTCTGGCTCGCCGGACGCATTCTCGTGCTGACGCCGTGGACCGTGGCCGCGGCGGTGGTCGACGCCGCGTTCCCGATGGCCGCCGCCATCGCCCTCGCGGTGCCGTTCCTGCGCAGCCGCAACAAGCGCAACTACTTCTTCGTGGGGCTGCTGTTCCTGATCGGCGCGGCCGACCTCGGC
>JADLEZ010000522.1 GCA_020845855.1 Burkholderiales bacterium | reverse complement strand
TCCAATTCTCCGCGCTCGGCTGCTCTACAATAACCTCGCCAAGATCGAGGAGCGCGCCGTGGTCAGGAAGCGGGTGAAGGTCCGTGTGCCACCAACTCGGTTCCGGTTACCCAAATCGTCAACCGCAACGCGAACCCCATGCCGTATCTCGTCGACCAACTTCTCTTCGCCACCGCAAGCCGCAATGCCCATTCCCCGGCACTGACCTTCGGCGACCGCACGCTGACGTACGGCGAAGTCGCGGAGCTCGCGCAGCGGGTGGGCAGCGGTCTGATGACGCTCGGCGTGCGCCGCGGCGAGCGGGTCGCGTTCTATCTCGAGAAGCGCGGCGAGACGGTCGCCACGGCTTTTGGCGCCGCGCGCGCGGGCGCCGTGTTCGTGCCGGTGAACCCGCTGCTCAAGCCCGAGCAGGTCGCGCACATCGTCCGCGACTGCAACGCGCGCGTGCTCGTCACCAGCGGCGAGCGTGTGCACTACATTGCGTCCGCGGTTGCCGATTGCCCCGACCTGCGCCACCTCGTGGTCATCGGTGCGGCCCCCGGTGAGGCTGGCGGCAAGGCAGTCTGCGGCTGGGATGCGCTCGTCGCCGCAGGTCTCGCGCCGGGCCACCGCGTGATCGACAGCGACCTGGCCGCGATCCTGTACACGTCGGGGAGCACGGGCCGGCCCAAGGGCGTGATGTTGTCCCACCGCAACATGGTGGCAGGGGCGAAAAGCGTGGCGAGCTATCTCGAGAACAGTCCCTCGGACACCATCCTCTCGGCGCTGCCGCTGTCGTTCGACGCGGGCTTCAGCCAGCTCACGACGGGGTTTTACGCGGGCGCGCGCGTGGTGCTGCTGAACTACCTCCTGCCCCGCGACGTGCTGCAGGCGCTGGCGAAAGAGCGCGTGACCGGCCTTACCGCCGTGCCTCCCTTGTGGATCCAGCTCACGCAACTCCCGTGGCCGGAGAGCATCGCGGGACACCTGCGCTACATCGCGAACACCGGCGGCCGCATGCCGCGCGAAACGCTCGCGCGCTTGCGCGCGCAGTTGCCCAAGACCAAGCCGTTCCTGATGTACGGCCTCACCGAGGCGTTCCGCTCGACCTACTTGCCGCCCTCCGAAGTCGACCGCCGCCCCGACTCCATCGGCAAGGCGATCCCGAACGCGGAGATCCTGGTGCTGCGTCCCGATGGCACGCACTGCGCGGCCGACGAACCGGGCGAGCTCGTGCACCGCGGGGCACTCGTGGGTATGGGATACTGGAACGACCCGGAGAAGACCGCGGAGCGCTACCAGCCGTTGCCCGACGGTGTCGGCGGCCGCGAAGCCGGCATGGTGCTGCCCGAGCTCGCGGTCTTCTCCGGCGACACGGTGAAGATGGACGCGGATGGATTCCTGTATTTCATCGGGCGGCGCGACGAAATGATCAAGACGTCCGGCTACCGGGTCAGCCCCACCGAAGTCGAGGAAGCGATCTATGCGACGAAGCTCGTCGGCGAAGCAGCCGCGTTCGGCAGCGATCACCCGGCGCTGGGCCAGGAAATCGTGGTGATCGCTACCCCACCCACCGGACGCGAGCTCGCCACCGACGCGCTCCTTGCCGAGTGCCGCAAGTCGCTGCCGGCGTACATGGTGCCGGCGCGCGTCGAGGTGCGCGCGGGGCCGCTGCCGCGCAACCCGAACGGCAAGATCGACCGCAAGGCGCTCGCCGCGGAGTACGAAGAGCGCAAAGCGAGCACCGCATGAGCCGTGCGACGGTCTCCCATGCACCGATGGACCGGTTTCCGGTCGAGGGCGACTGCCTCGTCGTCGGCGGCGTGCCGCTGCCGCGCCTCGCCGCACGCGTCGGACAGACCCCGTTCTATGCCTACGACCGCCGCAGCTTAAGCGAGCGAGTGTCGGCATTGCGCCACGCGCTTCCCGTTGAAATTCGCCTGCATTACGCGATGAAGGCGAATCCGATGCCGGCGCTGGTGGCGCACGTGGCACGCGAGGTCGACGGCATCGACGTCGCCTCCGGCAAGGAATTGCGCGTGGCGCTCGACGCCGCGGTCGATCCGCAAGAGGTGAGCTTCGCCGGCCCCGGCAAGTCGATGAGCGAGCTCGAACAGGCCGTAGCGAGCGAGATCCTCGTCAATATCGAGTCGGAGCGCGAAGTGAGCGCGCTGGCGCAGGTGGCGCAACGCTTATCGCTGCCGGCGCGCGTGGCGGTGCGCGTGAATCCCGACTTCGAGCTCAAGTCCTCGGGAATGAAGATGGGCGGCGGGCCGAAGCAGTTCGGTGTCGACGCGGAGGCGGTACCCGCATTGTTGGGCGCGATCCGGGATCACGGACTCGCGTTCGAAGGCTTCCACCTGTACGCGGGCTCGCAGAATCTCAAGACCGAGTCCATCTGTGAGGCGCAGCGCCAATCCTACGAGCTCGCGCTGCGTCTCGCGCAGCACGCGTCGGCACCGGTGCGAACGCTGAACCTGGGTGGCGGCTTCGGCATTCCGTACTTCCCCGGTGAGCAACGACTCGACCTCGCCCCCATCGGCGCCAATCTCGCGGAACTCGCCGCGCGGGCGAAGCGCGAACTGCCGCAGGCGCGGCTCGTGATCGAGCTTGGCCGCTA
>JADLEZ010000521.1 GCA_020845855.1 Burkholderiales bacterium | reverse complement strand
TGCAGGACGATGTCCACGGCGAGCCGCAGGTCGACCTCGACCGCGATCTCCTGGCCACGCGACAGCAAGTTGTCGGCGGCGAACGTGTCCTCGTGGCGCACCGGTTCGCGGTGCGTGCCCGGGATCACCCGCATGCATCCGCTCTGCGGGGTGCTGGGGGTTAACGCGAGCCAAGCGGTGACCACGTCGGGCGATGAAAGTCCCCAGTAGGTGCCATCCTGGTGCCAGCTCACGTAACCAGGATCGCGCGCCGGCTTGGCGAAGAACTGCGAGCTCCAGCAAAGCAGGTCCGGACCCAGCAGCGCCTCCACCGGATCGAGGATTCGCGGGTGGCGGACCAGTTCGGCCAGCCAGGGAAACAACAGATGCGGCTTTTGATTGTTGCGCCCGACCAGGTCACCGGCGCACTGCCGGTAGCGCGCATACAGCGCCTCGATCTCGTCCTGTGGAAAGACGGTGAGGGGAAAGTGGTAGCCGCGCTCGCCGTAGCGCGCCACTTCATCGCTGGTCAGCCCTTCTGGTCGCACCTGCCCCTCCGGCATCTCCATTGGCGAAGACAGGCGAACATTTAATGCCTGCAGCCCTGCGCCGCCTTAATGTGGATCAAACGCGCGAAGCTTATCGCCTCGTCGCTCCCGTTACCGCGCAAGCTCGCCGAGTACGCCGACTGCGCACGGCTCTTTTCCGCACATCCCTCGCGCGCATGGCCGCGCTACATCGTCGCGCCCGCCTCCTTCTGCTGCAGGGCGAAGATCGACGTGTAGCCGCGCGACCAGTCCGGCGGCATGAGGCACGGGCGCGGATCATGGTGCGCCCAGGGTGCGCGCTGGCCGCGGATGATCGCCTGGTCGCGGCTCGAGCGGATCGGGTTCACCGTGTAGGGAAGCGCGTCCGCCGAGGACAGCGTGTAGAGCAGCAAAGGCCGCCCGAGATCGGAAAGGTTCTTCGCCGAATAATGGAGCGTGCGGCAGTTGTGCAGCGTCAACGAACCCGCCGGTCCCGGCAGGGCGACGGCTTTGGCGAGGTCGAGCCCGGCGACGTCCTCCTCGCGCAGGCACCCGATCCAGCGCCCGTCGCCGTCGTACTGGGTGGGCATCGGCTCGATCAGGTGGCTGCGCGGCAGCACCTGCAGCGGTCCCTGGTCCATCGTGCAATCGTAAAGATAGGTGCCGACGGTCAGCGGCGAGTAGTTGGTGTGCGGCCAGAACGAGATGTCGTAGTGCCACTTCACTTCCTCGCCGCCTCTCGCCCACTTGAAGTTGAGCTTCGAGTGATGGAACTTGACGTCCGGGCCGACCAGGTCGGCGACGATGTCGCCGACCACCGACTGGCAGATGTAATCCCAGTACGCAGGATGCTGGTCCACCGGGGCGGACACCCGCCGCAGTCGCGGCGCGTCCGGCCGGTGATCCGGCTCGAGATCCCAGACCGCGTCCGATGCGCGAACCTTGCGGCTGCGCTCGACCAGCTCCTCGGTCGCCGAGCGCAGGCGCTGCACCCATTCGTCGGGGAGCGCCTTCTCCAGCAGCAGGTAGCCCTCGCGGAAATAAAACTCGCGTTGCGCCTCGGTGAGCATGCGAGCCGGATGGGAAAGCACTTGCTCAGGCGTCATGGCCGGTCTCCTGGTTGACCCATGGATCTTCTTCTACCACGTCGCGGCCTCCCGCGACCAGCGCAGGCGGCCCCGGCGTCCGCACCATGGGGGAGCCGCACCTCAGGCGACCCTCTCGCTGCGCGTCGCGGGCATCGGCGCGGACTCGCCTCCGCGCAGGAAGAGATCCTGCGAAATCTCGCCGCCGGGGCCGACCACCACGAACTCCTCGCCGGGAACATCGCCATCCGCGCCCATTCGCGCCAACGACTCGACCAGCGCGGTGGAGCCCAGCGCCTCTTCGTACTCGACGCCGCCGAAGCGGCCGTTCATGAACTCGGCCACCGCACTCGCCTGCGCCCGGTAATCGTCCAACTCCTGCTGCGAGAACCCGACGAGGCAGATCTTGCGGTAGTGCCGGTACTTCATCTCGAACAGGTAGTCGGCGGTCTCCTCGTCGAACTCCTTCACGTAGTCGTGGTAGTCGGCGAGCGGCTCGTCGCGCGCGTCGATCCAGCCCTTGGTCAGGTAGTAGGTGTTGGGGCTCGCGAAGAAACGCTGCACGTAGCGCTGGTGCGAGCCGAGGAAGATCGCCACACAGTCGTGGGTGCGCGGGATGATGAGCGTATGGCGGCCGGCCTTGACGCCGACGATGCCGTTGCCGCACAGCCCGTAGCCGACGATGACGAAGCTCGGCTCGGCGAGCTTGTCGATCTCTTCTTGCAGCGCGGCGCAGAGCTTCTTCGGCGAATTATGCAGCATGATGTCGAGCCAGACCGATGGCACACCGGCGGGAAGCCGCTTGCCCAGCAGGTTCTCCAGCACCTTGCACGAGATGACGACGGTCGGTCGCGACTTCACGGCAGAAGGCATGGCTCGCTCCTCGCGGGTGGCGCGCTCGAAGTGAACAGCGGCGTGCGCGCACCGAGCACGCCCGAGTCGGCGACGATGGAGCGCACGAGCTGCTCCTGCCGGTGGGCCATGACGTGCACGCCGGCGATGCCGGGAATGTCGCGGATGCGCTGGATCAGCTCGATCGCGATGCGCCGGCCCTCCTCGCGCGCATCGGCCGCCGCTTCGAGCCGCTGCACGATCGCGTCCGGAATGCGCACGCCGGGCACGCTCGCGCGCAGCCAGCGCGCGGTCTTTGCCGAGCCGATCGGCCCGACGCCGATCAGGATGGCGATGCGCTCGTGCAGGCCTTCGGCGCGGACCATGGCCATGAAGTCCTCGAGTGCGGCGACGTCGAAGCAATACTGGGTCTGCAGGAACTGCGCGCCCGCGGCGACCTTGCGGCGCAGGCGCTCCAGGCGCGTCTCCATCGGCGCCGCGAACGGGTTGCCGGCCGCGCCCAGGAACAGCTGCGGCGGCGCCGCGAGCTTGCGCCCGGACAGGAATTCCCCGGCGTCACGCAGCTTGCGCGCGGTGGCGAGCAGCGTGAGGCTGTCGAGGTCGCCCACGTGCCGCGCGCCGGGATGGTCGCCGTTCGCCACATGATCGCCGGTCAGGCAAAGCACGTTGCGGATGCCGAGCGCGGCGGCGCCGAGGAGGTCACCCTGGATCGCGATGCGGTTGCGGTCGCGGCAGGTGATCTGCATGACCGGCTCGCAACCCGCCTGCGCGAGCAGCACCGATACCGCGACGCTCGACATGTGGCAGTTGGCGCCCGAGGCGTCGGTCACGTTGAGCGCATCGACACAGTCACGGAACGGCGCAAGACGCGCGAGCACATCGGCCGGCGCGGCCGAATCGGGCGGTGGGAACTCCGCCGTGACGACGAACGTGCCGCGCTCGAGCAACGCTTCGAGCCGGCTGCCGGAGGGCCGTACCGGCGCTTCGAACGCGATCGAGGCGCGCGGCGCCTCTCCGGCCATCACGCGCAGCCAGGTGGACCTGCCGGCGAGATGGTGCTCGGCCGGCGCGGTGGGCGCGCCGGGCAACGCGCCCGCGGCCATCCGCCGGCTGCCACGCCAGCCCTCGAGCCCGACGCAGCGCATGGCGGGGTCGACCTCGCACGTGCCGTCGGCGCGCACGCCGCCGCACGGGCCGTTGCGCACCTGCTTCGGGCAGTTCATCGGGCACGCCATGCCGGTCGCCGAGAGCGTGCATCCGCCGCACATCCGGCAGTCGAACAGGAACCCCTTCACCGCACGCTCGACGCCGGCCACCGGACGTTGCAGACGTTGCGGCCCGATAAGGCGCACCACCGGCCGCAGCGTGCGCAGCGCCTTCGCGAGCAGCTTGTAGGCCTGCTCGAGCCTTCCGGCGTGACGCACCGCCCAGTGTCGCATCGCGTGCATGTCGCAGCTCTCCTTACGCCGCGGCGAAGGCTTCCGGCGAGGGCGCCAGCGCCGTATGGGTCACGAACAGATCCTGGAAGTCCTCGCGCAGCGAAAGCTCCAGCACCGTCATGCGACGCGCGAGCGTCGCGGCACGGCGGCGGTGGCGCCGGTCGAACAGCGCCATCCGCGCGCCGTCCCCCGCCGCGTTGCCGATCGAGCGGATGCGCTCGACCGGCACCGGCGGCACGAGTCCGATCTTCAGGATGTCTTCGGGCTCGAGATGGTTGCCGAACGTCCCCGCGAGATGGATCCGGTCGAGCGTCTTGATGCCGCGCTCGGCGAGCAGGATTTCGATGCCGGCGCGCAGCGCCGACTTGCCGAGCTGCACGCTGCGCACGTCCTGCTGCGTCAGCACGATGTCCCGTCCGGTCCTGGTGTACGGCCCGGCGACGAGCACCGCTTCCTTCGCGCGCCCGTTCGCGTCGCCGCGCAGCGCGGGGTGACGCGGCGCTTCGGCGAGCCCGCCGTCCTCGGCGACCAAGCCGCTGCCCACGAACGCGGCCACACTCGAGATGACGCCCGAGCCGCACAGTCCCACCGGCCGCGGATCCCCCTTGCCTTCGCTCTGTGGTATCGCCGCGCAGCGGATGCGCGCGCCCGCGTCGACCCAAACTCGCTCGATGGCGCCCGGCACGGCGCGAACGCCGCAACGGATGTGCGCGCCCTCGTACACCGGGCCGGTCGCGCAGGACGTGGCGAAAAGCTCGCCGTCGTGGGCGAGCACCACCTCGCCGTTGGTGCCGACATCGATCAGCAGATGCGTGCCCCGGTAGAACTCGGGCCCTCGCGTCAGCACCGCCGCGAGCGTGTCGCCGCCGATATAGCCGGCGATCGAGGGAAACACGCACACGCGTGCCCGCGGCAGAACGCCCAGACCCAGCGCGGCCGCCTCGACCTCCGCGCGCTCGCTCCATACCGGAAGATAGGGGCCGCGGCCGAGCGGCTCGGGATTCACGCCGAGGAGCAGGTGCTGCATCGTCGGGTTGCCGACCGCCACCGCGTCGGCGATGTCGTCGACCGCGATGCCGGCCTCGTCCGCCGCCTCCGCGATCAGCCGGTTGAGCTCGTCTTGCAGCAGGCGCCGCATCTCGCCGAGTGCCGCGATGTCGCGCTGGATGTGCGTCATGCGCGAGATCACGTCCTCGCCGTAGATCGCCTGCGGATTGCCCGCCGTGCGCATGGCGAGGATAGACCCTCGCGCGAGGTCGCAAAGGAACACGACCACGGAGGTGGTTCCGATGTCGATCGCCACCCCGTAGAGCGCCTGCTGGCGGCCGGGCCGCAACGCGAGGATTCGGCGGTCCGCGTACACGGTGGCGGTCACCTCGCGCGCCGCGTCGAAGCCCGGACGCAGCGAATAGTCGGCGACGACGTCGAGCGGCATTTCGACGGCCGGCCGTTGCAGCGCCTCCCCGACCGCGCTGCGCAGGCGCTCGGAAAGCGACCGCGGCGGGGGCGCGTAAGCGTCCGGCACGCTCGCGCACAACCGACGCACGATCGGACGCGGGTCGACGTCGATCACCGTGTAGGGCTTGCGCGGCGCGCTGCGCACCGCCTGGCTCTCGGGAGGAACGGACAGCGCCACGTCCGCCTTGATCTCGCACAGGCAGGCGAGCCGGTAGCCTCGCTGCGCGCCGTCCTCGGGCAGCAGCGTGCGCTCGTCGTCGCCGAGCGGGGTCAGCGCGGCGCCTTGGGAAGCGGCGCCGTCGATCTCGACCAGGCAGCTTCCGCACTTGCCGCGGCCACCGCAGATCGACTTGATGCCCACGCCCGCCTTCCAGGCCGCCGCGAGCAGCCGCTCGCCTTCCTTGACCTCGACAGTTCGCGAATCCGGGTGAAAGGTGACGCGGGGCATGTCATCGTGCGCGGGCAGTCGCGCTGGTCAGGGGGTGACGACGCCCTCGCGGAACGCCTCGATCAACTCCATGCAGTAGTCGTCGCGCCCGCACACGGCGCGCGCCGCGTACATGGCGGAGATGAGCTGCGCGTCGGTCGGATCGACGATGGCGGCGTCCATGCCGCGGCTCATCGCGGTGACGAGGAACGTGCGGTTGATGAGCTTGCGCGCCGGAAGCCCGTGCGAAACGTTGGTGAGGCCGCAGATCGTATGAACCCCGGGATGCCGCTCCATGATCGCGCCGATCGCATCCACGGTGGCCCGTGCCGATTGCGAGTCGGTCCCCAACGGGAAGACCAGCGGATCGACGTAGATGTCGTCGAGCGCAACGCCGGCGCCGGTAAGCCGCGCGATGAGCTCGTCGGCCAGCGCGATCTTCTGCCCGGCGGTGGCGGCCGGCACGCCCTCGCCCTGGCAGAGCGCGACGAGCTTCGTGCGGTGCTCGATGGCCATCGGAAGAATTCGCTCGAAGCGCTCGGGCTCGAGGTTGATCGAATTGATCATCGGCCGGCCCGTGCGTATTCTGGAAAGCGCAGCCGCCAACGCCGCCGGATCCGGAGAGTCGAGGCACAGCGGCTTGTCGGTTACCGCCTGCACGGTATCGACCAGCCAGCCGAGGAGCTCCGCCTCACGGCCGGGAAACGTGCCGCCGTTGACGTCGATGTAGTGCGCGCCCGCGGCGTCCTGCGCGCGTGCTTCCTCCTGGATGAAGCCGGCATCCAGCACCTCGAGAGCGGCGCGGATGGCCTTGCGCGACGCGTTGATGCGCTCGGCGACGATCAGCATCGGCGGCCTCCCGGCCGGGACCTCACTGGTACTTCCCGTATTGCCGGATCGCGCGCGACATCGCCCGCACGTTCTCGACCTTGCAGTAGTCGGTGATGCTGTTGGCGCTGGAGATCATGTAGCCGCCGCCCTTGCCCACCTTCTCGAGCCGATCCCTGACCTCGGCCTCGGTCTCCTCCGGCGTGCCGCGCGTCAGCGTGTAGTCGAGGTCGATGTTGCCGACGATGCAGACGCGATCTCCGTACTCGGCTTTGAGCCGGTTGATGTCCATCGCCGATGGCTGCACCGGATGGACCGCGTTCATCCCGAGCGTGACCAGCCCGTCGAGGATCGGGAACAGGTTGCCGTCGCTGTGGAAGATCCACGGCTTCCTGATCTCGTTGGCGACGATCATCTGGCTCGGCTTCATGAACTCCTCGTACATTTCCATGTTGACCCACGGCGCCTTGGTGTCGGCGTGGTCGTCGTTGGCCCAGATGAAATCGAAGTCCATCTTGTTCAGATGCCGCACCACGCGCGCCGACCACTCGGAGAAGCGGCGATGGATCTCCTTCACGAGGTCGGGGTCGTCGTAGAGCATGAGCGAGAACACGTCGAGGCCCATGCTCTCGAAGGTGCTCGCGCTGCCGAGGCGGATCCGCGCGAACACCGCGAAGTCCTCGCGGTACTGGTCGAGCCAGCGCGCGACCTGGTCGTAGCGGGCCGGATGATCGGGGTCGGGCAGGAACTCGTCGAAGAGCTTGAGCGAGTCGCGGCTGGTGAGGAGGCCCTGCTTGACGAACGTGCGGCCCGACCGGGAATCCACTCCCATGTCGGCGATCCACGGCGGCACGAAGTCGAACGTCACGCGCTTGGGGTGGTACCACGCCTGCTTGCCGGCCTCGCCGCCGGTGGTCTGCATCGCCTGGCCGGCGGTGGCCTGCTGGCCGGTGGGGAAGTGGTAGCCGAAGCCGTCCATTCCGAGCGCGCGGCAGAACTCGCCGGGCGTGAAGGCGGTGCGCCCGTCCATCAGCGCGATCTGCATCTCCTCCTCGACGTCGTTCTCGATCCAGGGCACCTGGTCGGGTTGTCCGCGCTCGAGCGCCGTCAGCACCCGTTGTCTCGGTGTCATTGCCGATCCCTCGCTCGCTGTTCCATGGCAGCGGAATCAATCAATGCAGCAGGCGGTCGCAGGCCTGCACGCACTCGTAGGCGTCCGCGCCGTAGAAGTCCGCGCCGATCTCGTCGGCGAACTTCTGCGTCATCGGCGCGCCACCGACGCCGACCTTGACGCCGCCGCGCAGCCCGGCCGCGGCCAGCGCTTCGATCGTCCGCCGCGCGCTTTCCATCGTCAGGGTGATGAGCGCGCTCATCAGCACGAAGTCGGGCGCTTCGCGCTTCACCGCCTCGACGAACTTGTCGGGCGGCGCATCCACCCCGAGGTCGACGACCGCGTAGCCCGCGCCCTCCAGCATCATCTTGACGATGTTCTTGCCGATGTCGTGGAAGTCGCCGGCGACGGTTCCGATCACCGCCTTGCCGCGCATCTCGGCCGCCTCGCCGACCAGGTGGGGCTTGAGCACCGGCAGCACCTCGGTCATCGCCCGGGCGGCGATCATCATCTGCGGCAGGAAGAACTCGCCCGACGAGAACTTCTGCCCGACCACCGACATCGCGCCGATGAGGCCGTCCTTCATGAGCGCCGCCGGATCCGCGCCCGCGGCGAGTGCGCGCTTGGTCTCCTCCACCGCCTCGACGCGCTTGCCCTTGATCACCCAGTTCCTGATGGCCTCGATGTGCTGCGACATGGATCCTCGCTCGGCGAAAGGTGGCGATGGCGGGCCGCGGCCGGCGGTGAGCCCGCTGATATTTCGCTGATATGTTACCGGCGCGGACGCGGGTGTCAAACTGGACCGCCTGCCGGCTTGACGCGCATCAAGGAATCGCCGGGGCTTGCGGCGAACGGGGGAAGGCCGCCGGCGCGGGCTTCAGCGGCAACGTCCAGGCGCCGCGCGCCGCGGATCAGCGCATCTGCAGCATGACCGCGGGCAACCAGGTGACCAGTGTGGGATACGCCATCACGATCCCCAGCGTGGCGACCTGGAGCGCGATGAACGGGATCACCCCGACGTACATGTCACGGATCGTGATCGACGGCGGCGCCACGGCGCGCAGGTAGAAGATCGCCGGCGCCATCGGCGGGGTCAGGTAGCTCGTCTGGATCATCACCAGGAACAGCACGCAGAACCACACCGGGTCGAAGCCCGCGGCCTTGATCAGTGGCGTGAAGATCGGGACGAAGATGAGGACGATCGAGATCCAGTCGAGGAAGAAGCCGGCGAGGAAGATGATCGACATCATCAGCGCGAGCAGCATCCAGGGCGTTAGGTGCAGCCGGGCGATCAGCTCGTTCGCGGTGTTGATGCCCCCGGCGCCGATGAACACGCCGGTGAACAGCGTGCCGGCGAGGAGCACGGTCATGATCATCGTCGTGATCCGCACGGTCTTGACGATCGCCTCGTACAACCCCGGCCAGGTGAACGTGCGGTACAGCAAGGTCAGAAGCACCGAGCACAGCGCGCCGATCGCCGCCGCCTCGGTGGGGGAGGCCCATCCGAGCAGGATCGAGCCCAGCACCGCGAAGATCATGACCACCGGCGGCACGAGGTTGCGCAGCGTGATCCACAGCTTTTGGGCGAATGCCGGCTCGGCCGGCTCCTTCGGGATGCGCGGCCCGGACGACGGCTTCACGAGACAAAGGGTCAGGATGTAGACGAGGTACAGGCCGGCCATGACCAGGCCGGGCAAGGCCATGCCGTACATGATGTCGCCGACCGACACGTCGGCCATCGGGCCCATGACCACGGCCACCACCGAAGGCGGGATGATCGTGCCGAGCGACCCGCCCGCGCAGATCGTCCCCGAGATCAGCGCCTTGTCGTAGGCGTAGCGCAGCATCACGGGAATCGTCAGCAAGCCGACCACCGACTCGGTGGCGCCGATGACGCCCGACGAGGCGGCGAAGATGATGCACATCAGCACCGTGGCGAGCGCAAGGCCGCCCGGCAGCCGGCGCGTCCAGATGTGGATCGCCTCGAAGAGCCGGTCGGCGATCCCCGAGCGCTCCAGCATCGCCCCCATGAACACGAACAGCGGCACCGCGGCGAGGACGAAGTTGGACGCCATGTCCTCGATCTTCTCGATGAACTGGAAGATCACCCTGTCGCCGAACACCGCCAGGCCGAACAGCACGGCGGTGATCATCATGCAGAACGCCACGGGAAACCCGAGGAACATCAGCAGGAACGCCGCGGGCAGCATCCAGAACGGCAGGAACTCCATCACGCCTCTCCCGCCCCTTCGGACCCGCGCTTGCGGAACGCGCGCACGAGCTTGGCGATTTCCGCGGCGACCTGCAGCGCGAGCAGCGCGAACGCGATGACGAACACCACCCGGAACGGCCAGACCGGAAGGTTGAGCGCCGATTGCCCGCTGCGCTCGTTGTGCTCGTAGCCGGTCCACAAGTAGCTCGACAGCGCAACGGTCAGCCAGACGGTCAGCGGCAGCACGACCGCGTAGCAGGCGAGGTCGATCCCCGCCCGCGTGCGCAGGGAGAACTTCTCGCTGAAGATGTCGATGCGGATGTGCTGGTTCTCGCGCAGCGTGTACGCCATGGCGAGAAGGAAGTGCGAGCCGGTGAGCGTGTAGCCGATCTCGTAGGCCCACACCGTCGGCGCGCCGAACAGGTAGCGCGAAGCGACCTCGTAGCAGGTGGCGAGGATCAGCGGAACGATGAGCAGCGCGGCGAACACGCCGACGCAACCGGTCAGGCGCTCGATCCCGCGGACGAGCGGATTCATGCGGCCTCGGCGCGAGGTTGCGTGGCCGGCCGCGGGCTCCCCGCGGCCGGCGCGCCGATCGAAAACCGGCGTGGCGTCAACTTACACCGCGCTCGCGCCTGGCGGCTGCGCCCTTTCGGGCGTGCGCCTCATGCATCCCGCACCTTGATCTTGCGCCAGCTGTCGGCGCCCTTCCACAGGACCTCGAACTCGCGCTGGCTCTTGTACACCTTGCTGAACCACGCATTGCCGGCCGCGGTCTTCGCCGCCCAGTCGAGGCCGATCTTGCGCGCGGCGTACTGCACTTCGGGGTCGAGCTCGATAATGGTGTTGCCCGCCTTGCGATAGAAGTCGAGCGCCTTCGCGTCCTCCTGGCCGATCCGCAGCCAGCTCTCGAAGGTGACGAGCTTGGCGACGAGCTCCATCAGATTTCGATCCGGCTCGGAGAGCTTGCCCCACGTCTCCTTGTTGATGCAAAGCTCGAACGGCGCGGTCGGCTGGTGCACGCCCGGGTAGATCAGGTACTTGGCGACCTTGTAGAAGCCCGGGGAGATGTTCTCCCACAGCGTGCCCCATTCGGTCGCATCGATGGCTCCGCGCTCGAGCATCGGATACACGTCGCCGCCGGCGGTGGTCACCGGCGCGGCGCCGAGGTCCTTCGCCATTTCCAGCCACGCCCCCGCGGTGCGCAGCTTCAGGCCCTTGAGGTCGGCCAGCGTCTTCACCGGCTTGCGCGAATGCAGGAACACTTCCGCAGTGCGGATGAAGAGCGGCAGCGAGACGATGCCCGCCTCCTCCTCGCGGAACTGGCGCTGCATCTGCGCGCCCCCGCCTTCATAGATCCAGTGCAGCATGAGCTCGGTGTCGAACGACCCCGCGTAGCCGCCGAAGAGCACCGTGGTTGGATCCTTGCCCCAGTCGTAGCCCATCCAGGTGTGGCCGAGCTCGGCGACACCGTTCTTGACCGTCTCCGGGACCTTCAGCGCATTGCCGAGCGCGCCGCCGGGGAACACCTGGATCTTGATCCGCCCGCCGCTCAACTGCTCGACCCGCTGCGCGTACAGCTTGGCTCCGACGTCCATCAGCGGGCCGCCCGGCCAACCGGTGGCCATCTTCAGGTTGTAGCTTTGCGCCCCTTGGGCGCGCGCCGCCGTAGTGGCCGCCATGCCCGCCGCGGCCGCCGCCGAGACCGCGCCTGCCTTCAAGAACTCACGCTTCTTCATCGCTCCTCCCTTTCGTGGTGCTACCCGTCAAGACGCCGGCTCCATCTCCGCTTCGCGCGAGGCCGCCTCCTCGCCCTCACCCAGATGCTTCTCGATCCTCCCGCGCAGCGCGGGCTTCACGTGCCTCATGCTGTAGCCGTTGAGCAGATGGCCGGCGAGTCCGCGATCAAGGTCGCTCGTGCCCATCATCCAGTCGGCGATGGGGAACGTGAGGTTCATGTTGAAGTCCATCATGATCCCCAGGTTGTGGTGCATCGTGTGGTGGCGCCGGATCGTGTTGACGAACGGCGTGCCGCGCACGAACCAGTTGTCGCGGACGTGACAGCAGTAGTGGAATGTCTCGTAGACGAGGTACTGCCCGACGATCGTGATCATCAGGATGTACCCCGCGTTAGGGCCGGCGAGCCACGCGAGCGCCAGCGCGAACGGGATGCCGAGGCCCATGAACGTGAACAGCGCCCGCCAGGGGAAGAAGATGATCCGCCATTCGCGGTTGCTGTCGACCGTCATCTCGTTGTCGGTGAAGTACTGGTGATGCTGACGCGTGTGCCGATCGTAGATCGCCCGCAGGGCCCAGACGTCGACCAGCCGGTGCATCACGTACTTGTGGATCCACCACTCGAAGAGGTTGGACAGCATGAACACCGGCGCGACCAGCAGCCACTCCCAGGTCGCGTCCGCCAGCCGGCTCGCGCACCACGCGATGGCCGCGATGCCGACCACGTAGATCACACCGATGTGCACGACGCCGTTGTACAGCGGATGGATTTCGGAGCGGTACTGGTCGCGAAACGCGCGCTGGCGCGCGCTCATCGTGTGCCGCTCGACGAGGCTGTCGGTGAGTTCGGCCATCGGTTCCTCCGGGTGGGCAGGCACCGCGGCCGGGAGGCCGCGACTGACATATCACTTGCATATTCTGCACCACTCCTGCCTGGATTCCGCGTCTTTTTGGAATCCCTGCCCATCTTCCCGCGGAAATCCCGGATATCACGCCGGCAACACCGCTGCATGTCCCGCGACCAGCCGCTTGACTAGCCGCACGGCCTCCACCGCGTTGGCGGCGTAGCCGTCGGCGCCGATCTGGGCGGCGAACTGCTCGCTCACCGGGGCGCCGCCCACGATCACCTTGCAGCGCTCGCCCTGGCGCCGCTCCTGCACGCCCGCGATGATCGCGGGCATCTCCATCATCGTCGTCGTCAGGAGCGAGGACAGCGCGAGCACGTCGGGCCGGAACCGCGCGATCTCCTCGTAGAACCTCTCGCGCGAAACGTTGATCCCGAGGTCACGGACCTCGAAGCCGACCCCGCGCAGCATCGTGACGACGAGGTTCTTGCCGATGTCGTGCATGTCCCCGGTGACCGTGCCGATCAGCACCCTGCCGCGCTGCCGCTCGCCGCTCGCGGCGAGCAACGGCGACAGGTCGTCGACGGCGGCGGCCATCGCCCGCGCCGCGAGCAGCACCTCGGGGATGAACGCTTCGCCGCTCGCCATGCGGTCGCCCACGATCGTGATCGCGTGGATCAGCCCGCGCTCGAGGATCTGCGCGGCCGGCACGCCGGCATCGAGCAGCTCGCGCACGTGCGCGTGAATGTCGACGTGCTTGCCCTTGAAGACGTCGCGGCGGACCGCCTCGAACACGCCGTCGCCGGCGACTTCGGCGGGAGCGGCCGGCCGGCCGGCCGCCGCGCTTGGCGCCGGCGTGACGGGCCGGAAGTCGCCGGCCCTGAGCGGCAGCGCCCCCTCCCGCTCGATGCGCTCGCCGATGCGCTGCAGCCGGGAGAACACCGCCGAGGGCGGAACCTCGTCGGCGATGCCGACGACCATGCGCGCTCCGGGCGCCACGGCGCGGAACAACTCGTCGAGGTACGCCTCGAAATCGGCCTCGCTCGTGCCGGGCATGACCACCGTCGAGGGAATTCCCCCGAACAGGGTGAGATGGCCGCTCCAGCGCTGGTAGTACTCGTGCAGGCCGACCTTGGTCATCGGCGCGGGACAGATCGATTCGGCGATGTGCATCCCGCAATCGCGGAGCAGGTCCATGAGCCCGCGGTTCTCGCCGTCGGTGTGGCACAGGACGCGCTTGCCGGCCGCCCCGAGCAGCTGCGCCGCCTTGCGGATCCACGGCTGGATCTCGGCCTCGAAGTAGGGCGCGAAGGTGATCATGTCGTCGAAATTGGCGCCCCACCATACGACGTCGGCCGGCGAACGGGCGAGGATCGAGAGCTCCTTGTCGAACAGCGGAGCGATGCGCTCGGCAAGGCCGCGCATCTTGTCGTGGTGATCCTTGTAGTGGATGAAGAACTGCGTCGCATCGCAAAGGTCGCGCTGCATCAGGTGGAAGGGCGACGCGTCCAGCGACCCGATGCACACGGCAACGCCGTCCTCGCCCATGCCCTCGGAAGCCCAGCGGACGAAGCGCTCGAAGTTCGGAACGACGTCCATGTGCTCGAACAGGTAGCCGGCCGCCGCGTAGTCGGCCGGCGTCTTGATCAAGTGCTCGACCAGCGCCGGGATCGTTATGCCGTGGCGCTGCGAGTCGGCGTCGTAGTGCGTAGTCGTGCTGACCATGCCGATCGGCGTGTGGTACTCGACGCGCGTGCGCGCGCCGGAGCGGTGCACCTTCACCTCGACGTCCGGGGGCAGGACGACGTCGAACACCGTGTCGCGGCTGTAGAAGACGTTGATGCCGCGGTGCAGGTACTGCGGATAATAGGCGGGGTCGAGCTGGTTGTCGGCGAAGCGGTGATGGAAAGCCCAGCCTTCGGCGCGGGCGATCTCGTTCATCGCGCGTGAGGCGTGCTGCTTCGGCAACGTGCCCGAGGTCGAGTTCGCGAGATACCACAGGTCGAGGCGCGGAACGTACGGCAGCCGATCGACGGGCTCGCCGCGCAGCGCGGCCAGGACGCGCGCTCTGTGCGTGACCATGGTCGTTCCTCCTTCCCAGGCGACGGCATGCCGGTCGCGGCCGCCGAGCGCTGGATGATAGTCCCGGACAGCTCGCGCGTCTCGTCCGTACGGCTTGATGTGGATCAAGCAATTCGCCGATCCTCAGGAAACCCTTAGCGTGAAAGATGCGGTGCCCCGAAGTCTCTTTCACCTTCAGGGGTGGTGCCAGCCACCATGATGGTTAGGTCAGAGGTCGACGTTCACCGTCGCGCGGGTGAAGGCCTCGATCCTGTCGAGAAGGCGGTCGGTCGCGGCGGCGGCGGCCGCCTCCTTGCCGCGCGCGATCGCGCGGGCGATGTCCGCATGCAGCCTGGCCGTCTCCGGAAGGTCGGCGGCCTGCTTGTAATGGTGATACCAGAAGCGGCGGGAGAGCGACTGCATGAGTCCCATCGCGCTCGCCGTGAACTCGTTGCGGGCGGCGACCAGGCAGAGCTCGTTGAAGGCGCGGTCGGTGCGCATGAAGCCGATGTCATCGTTCCTGCGCGCGCCGCGCTCGAACTCGTCCGCGAGCTCGGCGAAGCGCTTGCGCTCCTCGGGGGTCGAGCGCCGCGCCGCGCAGCATGCGAGCAGCCGCTCGACCTCGCGCCGCAGCTCGAGCAGGCGCAACTGGCTCTTAACGTTGATTTCCGAGACGATGACTCCGCGTCGCGGGAGGATGCGGACCAGCCGCTCGCGGCCGAGCCGCTGCAGCGCCTCCCGGATCGGGGTGCGGCCGATGCCGAGCCGCTCCGACAGCGACGCCTCCGACACCGCCGAGCCGGGGGCGAGTTGCAGCGTGACGATGAGCTCCTCGAGGCTCGTGTACGCCCGGTCGGTCAGCGTCAGCAGGTCGTCGGCCACGCCGGCGGCGGGCGCAACGGCCCGCCGGGGCCCGCGCCTTACAGCTGCCGTCTTTTTTGCACCATTCCGAGGAATCGCTCGTACTCCTTGTCATCGACCCCATAGCTGTGGTCGTCGTCCGGGAAGCGGCCGTGCTTCACGTCGCTCACGTAGGCCTCGATGCCGCGCACGGCGACCTCGGTGAGGTTGGCGTAGCGCTTGGTGAACTTGGGCTTGAAGTCGGTGAACACACCCAGCAGGTCGTAGCAGAGCAGGATCTGGCCGTCGGTGCCAGCCCCGGCGCCGATGCCGATCGTGGGAATCTCGAGCGCTGCGCTGATCACGGTCGCGATCTTGGCCGGCACGGCCTCGAATTCGAGCATGAAGCAGCCGGCGTCCTGAATCGCCAGTGCGTCCTCCATGATCTTCATCGCCGCCTCCGCCGTGCGGCCCTGGATCTTGAAACCGCCGAACATCGCGATGGTATGCGGCGTCAGGCCGATGTGGGAAGCGGTCGGAATGCCGGCGCCCACCAGCGCTCCGAGGATGTGCGCCTGCGACCTGCCGCCCTGCGGCTTGACGGCGTCGCACCCGCTCTCCTGCATGAAGCGGGCCGCGTTGCGAAGCGCCCGGTCGACCGTGTGGTAGCTCTGATAGGGCATGCAGCCGAGGACGAAAGTCTCCGGCGCGCCGCGCCGCACGGCCTGCGCGTGCATGATCATCATGTCCATCGTCGCCGGGATCGTGTTCGGATGGCCGTGCGCGACCATGGCGAGGCTGTCCCCGACCACGGCCACGTCCACGCCCGCCATCTGCGCCCATCGGGCGGACGTGTAGTCGGGCACCGACATGTAGACCATTTTCTCGCCCGCCTGCTTCGAGCCGCGGATCTCCGCGATCGTCCTCTTGCCGCGCGCCGCCGCCATCGAGCCCTCCCTCCGCCTGCTGAGATATGGCTCGCATATTACCGAACTCGGGGCACGCCCTGCCGCCCGCAGAACCAGGCGGGCTATCCAGTATGGCGATGGCCGGGTCCCGGCTTCGATGGCACAATTGCGCCAGGCGCATGGACGGAAAGCGTGTGCAATGGGCAATGTGCTGACCCGCCTCCTGGGCGAGAAGGACGTGGTCATCGCCGACGGCGCGATGGGCACGAGCCTGTTCCAACTCGGCCTCGCCAAGGGCGACAACGGCGCCATGTGGAACATCGAGCGCCCGGAGCTCGTGCGTGGCATCCACCAGGGCTTTGTCGATGCGGGGTCGGATGTCATCCTCACCAACACGTTCGGCGCCAATCGCATCCGACTCGCCCTGCATGGCCTCGAGGATCGCGTGCGCGCGATCAACCTTGCCGGCGCTTCGATCGCACGCGGCGTCGCCGATGGCGCCGGTCGCCCGGTCGCCGTTGCCGGCAACATCGGTCCGATCGGCGACGTGCTCGAGCCGCTCGGATCGCGCAGCGTGGCGGAGGCCGAGGAAGCCTTCGGCGAGCAGGCGCTGGCGCTCAAGGAGGGCGGTGTCGACATCGCCTGGATAGAGACAATGTTCGCCGACAACGAGCTCGATGCGGCGGTGCGCGCCGTGCGGCGCGTCGGCCTCGAGTACGTCGCCACGATGACCTTCGACAGCGGCGGCCGGACGATGATGGGGGTGCGGCCGGAAGACGCCATGCGCCGCAGTTGCAGCTTCGAGTGGCCGCCGATCGCGTTCGGCGCGAACTGCGGCGTGGGCCCGTCGCAGCTTCTGGATTCGGTGATCGGGCTTGTCCGCGGAGCGGGAAGCCGGTCGATCGTCGTGGCCAAGAGCAATTGCGGCATACCCGTGCTCGACGATCATCTGCGGGTCGCCTACAGCGGGACGCCGGAAGTGCTCGCGACGTACGCATGCATGGCGCGCGACGCCGGAGCGCGGATCATCGGCGGCTGCTGCGGCACCACGGCCACGCACATCAGCAGCATCGTCGCCGCTCTGGCCGCGCGGCCCAAGGGTCCGCCGCCTTCCTACCAAGAGATCGAGCGCCGCCTCGGGCCGCTGCGGGTGACCACCGGGGAGCCGGCCCGGTCATGAACGTCGCGCTGCCGCGCGAGCTCGAGGCACTGGTGCGGGCGAAGCTCGCTTCCGGCGTGTACGACTCGCCGCTGGAGGTCATCCGCGAAGCGCTCATCCTTCTCGGGGAGCGCGACCAGACCCGCGCGTCGCGCCGCCAGCGGCTGTTGCGCGAGCTCGCGACCGGCATCGACCAAGCCAACGATCGACAGCTGGTGGACGCGCTCGAGGTGTTCCGCCGCCTGCGCAACAAAGCGGGGGATCTCGCGTGACCGAACCGTCGAGTCGCATGCAGTTCACGTTCCAGGCGTGCGCCGACCTGAACGAGCTGTGGGAGTCCATCGCGATGCCAAGCGACCTCTGGGGCTCGACGAACGCCGAGCATCTCGCCGGCGCCAGGAGCTTTGCCGAGAAGCTGGAGCAATTGTGCCAGCTGATAACGCTTCACCCCGAGATGGGGCCGGCGCGCGACAACCTGCAGGAGGGAATCCGCAGCCTGCTGTTCCAGCGCTACGTGCTGTTCTATCGCATCCGCGGCAACTGCGTCGAGGTGCTGCGAGTGTTGCGTGCCGCGCGCGAGGTCGACGCGGTGGTGTAACGCGAGCCCGTAGTCATCCAGTTTGGGTCAGTCCAAGCTCGACCGCTACGTCTCGCGCGCGGATCAGCGGCACTTCCTGCGCCCGCTCGGCGGCATCGTTCGGGTGATTCCCATCAGCCAGCGCATCGCTGCGTGCCGAGACCCGAGAGATGACAAGTTCCTCTGGCGGAGACGGAGGGATTCGAACCCTCGATACAGTTTTTGACCGTATGCTCCCTTAGCAGGGGAGTGCCTTCGACCACTCGGCCACGTCTCCGTACCGCAATTGTACCGGTACGGCCCTGCCCGGTCGATCCATCCCGCCGCCAGGGCAGTCCTACGCGATCTCGACCGTCCGCCCGCTGGCTGCCGACTCGCGCGCCGCGTCGAGCACCTGCTGGCATCGCCAGCCGTCGACGAAGTTGGGCGCGGGCGAAATGCCCTGCGCGATGCCTTTCGTGAAGTCGCGCACGAGCATGCGGAAGGCCATCAGCCGGTGGTCGCGGTCGTCGGCAGCGAGCGTGAGGTGCTCCGGAGTGGCCAGCCGCGCGAGGGGCGAGCCCTTGCGGCTTGCGACGACTACACCGTCGTGCGTGGGATTCATCCCCGCCTGCTCCGCGATCAGCGTCCCTTCGTCGCCCATGACCGCGATGCGCGTGCCGCGCGCAGGGGTCGCCGCGAACGACGCGATCATCGTCGCCATGCCGCCGCTCGCGAAATTGAGCGTGAGCGAGAACGTGTCGTCGGCCTCCGCCTGCCGAGCCTTGCCGTCCGCATCGACGACGTCGGGACGCAGCGTCGCGAGCTGGCAATGCACCGACGAAATCTCCCCGAACCAGTCGCGCAGCCCGTCGATGTAGTGCGAGCCGAGTGCGCCGAGGATGCCGCCGCCGTGCTCGTGGAACGCGAGCCACGTGGCAAGCCGCGGCTGGGCGGTGACGTAGCGATCCATGAACATCTCGATGGTGCAGATGCGAAACTTGCCGATCTGCCCGTCGGCGACGAGTTGCTTGATGTAGCGCCGCTGCGGGGTGTAGCGGAACTCGTGTGCGACCATCGCGGTGCGCCCGGATGTCGCCGCGAGGTCGCGCATTTGCGCCGCCTCGCGCGCGGTCATGGCGAACGGCTTCTCGCACAGCACGTGTTTGCCCGCGGCGAGCGCCGCCATCGCGAGCGCATGGTGCGTGCTCGGCGGCGTGCTGATCGCCACCGCATCGATGTCGCCGCGGGCGATGAGCTCCCTTGCATCGGTGACGACGTGCGTAACGCCTGCCGCATCCGCGACCTTCCGTGCCTTGTCGCGGTTGCGTGCGCACACGGCCACCACGTCCCAGCCTTCCGCCTGGAACGCAGGCAGATGGACCTGGGCCCCGAAACCAAGACCGATCAGCCCAACGCCCGGCATCAGGCAGACTCCTTGTCGAGCTCGAACGCGCGGTGCAGCACGCGCACCGCGAGCTCGAGGTACTTCTCGTCGATCACCACCGAGATCTTGATCTCGGAGGTGGAGATCATCTGGATGTTGATCCCCTCGTCGGCGAGCGTTTTGAACATCTTCGACGCGATGCCGACGTGCGAGCGCATGCCAATGCCGATCACCGACACCTTGCAGATGCGGCTGTCGCCGATGATCTCGCGCGCGGCGAGACCCTTCTTGCGCTGCTCGGCGAGAAGGTCGAGCGCCCGCTGGTACTCGTTACGGTGGACCGTGAACGAGAAGTCCGTGTGCTCCGAGGAGCCGATGTTCTGCACGATCATGTCGACGTCGACGTTGGCGTCCGCCACCGGCCCGAGGATCGCCGCCGCGATCCCGGGCTTGTCCGGGACCCCCATTACCGAGATCTTGGCCTCGTCGCGGTTGAACGCGATGCCGGAGATGATCGCCTGTTCCATGGTGTCGTCTTCCTCGAAGGTGATGAGCGTGCCGGGCGCAGTCGACTCGGGTTCGTCGAGCGAGGACAACACGCGCAATTTGACCTTGTACTTGCCGGCGAACTCCACCGAGCGGATCTGCAGGACCTTGGACCCGAGGCTTGCCATCTCGAGCATTTCCTCGAAAGTCACGCTGGAAAGGCGTCGCGCCTCCGGCACGATGCGCGGATCGGTCGTGTACACGCCGTCGACATCGGTGTAGATCTGGCACTCGTCGGCTTTGAGCGCCGCGGCGAGCGCAACGCCCGAGGTGTCCGACCCGCCCCGGCCGAGCGTGGTGATGTTGCCTTCGGCGTCCACGCCCTGGAATCCGGCCACGATCACCACGGTGCCGCGAGCGAGATCGCGGCGCATGGGGGTCTCGTCGATGGTGAGGATGCGCGCCTTGGTGTGCGCGTTGTCGGTGAGAACGCGCACCTGCCCGCCGGTGTAGCTCCGGGCTCCGATGCCGAGCTCGTGCAGTGCGATCGCCAAGAGACCGATCGTCACCTGCTCGCCGGTCGCGGCGACAACGTCGAGCTCGCGCGGGCTGGGATTGGCGGACAGCTCCTTCGCCAGCGCCAGCAGACGGTTGGTCTCGCCCGACATGGCGGACACGACCACCACGAGCTGATGCCCCTGCTTGTGGAAGTGCGCGACGCGGCGCGCGACGTTCTTGATGCGGTCGATCGAGCCGACCGAAGTGCCGCCGTACTTTTGAACGATGAGAGCCATGCGGGACTGCGATGGGTTCAGGGCAGCGCGCGGAACGCGAGCGTCGCGTTGGTGCCCCCGAAGCCGAACGAGTTGGAGAGGGCGCCGCGGATGAGCATCTTGCGCGCGGCCAGCGGTACGAAGTCGAGGTCGCACGCCGGATCGACGTCGACGAGGTTGGCCGTCGGCGGCGCCACCTGGTCGCGGATCGCGAGCACGGTGAACACCGCTTCGATGCCGCCGGCCGCGCCCAGCAGGTGGCCGGTCATCGACTTGGTCGACGACACCGCGAGCCTGCTCGCATGCTCGCCGAACGCGCGCTTGACCGCGATGCATTCGGCGATGTCGCCCAGCGGGGTGGACGTGCCGTGCGCGTTGATGTACTGGATGTCAGCCGGCTGCATGCCGGCATTCTTCAGCGCGTTGACCATGCTGCGCCGCGCGCCGTCGCCGTTTTCCGGAGGCGCGGTGATGTGGTGCGCATCCGCGCTCATGCCGTACCCCGCAAGCTCGCAGTAGATGCGTGCGCCGCGCGCCCTCGCGTGCTCCAGCTCCTCCAGCACGAGCACACCGGCGCCCTCGCCCAGCACGAAGCCGTCGCGGCCCGCATCCCAGGGTCGGCTCGCGGTCGTGGGGTCGTCGTTGCGGGTGGACAGCGCGCGCGACGCGCAGAAGCCGCCCACGCCGAGCGGAGAGACGGTCGCCTCGGAGCCTCCCGCGACGATGATGTCGGCGTCGCCGTACTCGATGAGGCGCGCGGCTTCGCCGATGCTGTGGTTGGCGGTCGAGCACGCACTCACGGTGCCGAGGTTCGGCCCTTGGTAGCCGTACTGGATCGACGCCAGGCCCGAGATCATGTTGATGATCGAGCCCGGTACGAAGAACGGCGAGACCTTGCGCAGGCCGCCCTGCGTGTACGCGGCGTGGGTCTCCTCGATCATCGGCAGGCCACCGATACCGGAGCCGATGCATACGCCGACGCGCTCCTTGTCCCCCGCGTAACCCTCGAGCCCGGCGTCCTTCACCGCCTGCATGGTGGCGACGAGGCCGTAGTGGATGAACGTGTCGTAACGGCGCGCTTCCTTGCCCGACAGGTACTTCGTCACGTCGAAGCCCTTCACCTCACCCGCGATCTGCGAGGGGAAGGCGGAGGCGTCGAAGCGGGTGATCTTTGCGATGCCGGAGCGGCCGGCGAGGATGTTCGCCCATGCCTCGTCGGCCCCGATGCCGACGGGCGAAATGATGCCGAGACCGGTGACGACGACGCGGCGGCGGGACATGACCATGGAGGGCGTCGGAGGCGTCGGTGAACACCCTCCGCGCTCCGCGCTTATCGGCGACTACTTCTTGAGATGGGCGCCGACGTAGTCGATCGCCTGTTGAACCGTCGTGATTTTCTCGGCTTCCTCGTCGGGAATCTCGGTCTCGAACTCCTCTTCGAGCGCCATCACGAGCTCGACCGTGTCGAGGGAATCGGCGCCTAGGTCGTCGACGAACGACGATTCGTTCTTGATCTCGGCCTCGTTCACGCCGAGCTGCTCCGCGACGATCTTCTTGACACGCTGTTCAACGTTGTCCATTGCGCTCCTCCCCTGTCCCGGGGCCCCTGAATTGAAACTCGCGAATTCTACCAGAACCGACCGTCGCCACCCGACGACAGAAGATTCGACTCTGACCCCATACTCGAATCGAGATTCGACTCTGACCCCATTTAGGCCATGTACATCCCGCCGTTGACGTGCAGGGTCGCCCCCGTGACGTAGCCCGCGCCGGGGCTTGCGAGGTAGGCCACCGCGTGCGCGATGTCCTCCGGGCTGCCGAGTCGCCCGAGCGGGATGCGCGTGAGCAGCGCCTCGCGCGCGGCGTCCGGCAGCGCCTTGGTCATGTCGGTGTCGATGAAGCCGGGCGCCACGCAGTTGACCGTGATGTTGCGGCTGCCGACTTCCTGCGCGAGCGACTTGGTGAAGCCGACGAGCGCCGCCTTGGCCGCCGCGTCGTTGGCCTGCCCCGCGTTGCCGCTTGCGCCGACCACGCTGCCGATATTGACGATCCGCCCGTGGCGCGCCTTCATCATGCCGCGCATCACCGCCTTCGCCAGCCGGTACGCGGGCTTGAGGTTGGTGCTCATGATCGCGTCCCACTCCTCCTCCTTCATGCGCAGGAGCAGGTTGTCGCGGGTGACGCCGGCGTTGTTGACCAGGATCACGATCGGCCCGTGCTTCGCCTCGACGGCCGCGATTACCGCATCGGTCTGCGCGGCATCGGTGACGTCCAGACGCATGCCGGAGCCGGCGTTGCCGGCTTGCGCGAGCATCGAGGATATGGACGCGGCGCCTTCGTCCGTGGTCGCGGTGCCGACCACCGTCGCGCCGTCGGCGGCGAGCCGCAACGCGATGGCGCGGCCGATGCCGCGCGTGGCGCCGGTGACGAGCGCAGTCTGTCCGTGCAAGGGTCCGCTCACTTGCGCAGCTCCGCGAGTGTGGTCGCCACGGCGGCGCTGTCGGTCAGCGCGTAGGCAGGCACGTCGTCGACGATCCGCTTGACGAGTCCGGCAAGCACCTTGCCCGGCCCGCATTCGACGATGTGGGTGACGCCCATGGCCGCCATCGCGCGCACGGTCGCGGTCCAGCGCACGGGGCTTGCGGCCTGGCGCGCAAGCGCCTGCCGGATCTCGCCGTGATCGCGATGCTGCTCGACATCCACGTTGTGGATTACCGGAATCTCCGGTGTGCGGATCGGCACCCGGTCGAGCCGCTGCGCGAGCTCGTCCGCGGCGGGCCGCATGAGCGAGCTGTGGAACGGCGCCGACACCGGCAGCAGCACGCCTCGCTTGGCGCCCTTCTGCTTCGCGAGCGCCACGGCGCGCTCGACGGCCTCCTTGTGCCCCGCGATCACGAGCTGTCCCGGTGCGTTGAAGTTGACGGCCTCGGCCACCTGCCCCTGCGCCGCCTCCGCACACGCCGCGGCGACGGCGTCGTCGTCGCCGCCCATGATCGCCGCCATGGCGCCCACCCCGCGCGGCACCGCGTCCTGCATCGCCTGCGCGCGAAAGCGCACGAGCGGCACCGCGTCGCCGAAGGCGATCGCGCCCGCAGCGACGAGCGCCGTGTATTCGCCAAGGCTGTGTCCGGCCAGCACCGCAGGCGGCGGACCGCCTTCCGCCTGCCACGCGCGCCACGCGGCCACGCCGGCAGCGAGCATCACCGGCTGGGTGTTGGTCGTGACCGCGAGTGCTTCCGCGGGACCGCCTTCGACCAGGGCCCACAGATCTTCGCCCAGCACCTCGGAGGCCTCGGCGAAGGTCTCCTTCACCACCGGGTGCGCGGCGAAGCCGTTCATCATGCCCACGGCCTGCGAGCCTTGCCCCGGAAATACGAATCCGATCTTCATGTCACCATTTCACCAGGACGGAGCCCCACGTGAACCCGCCGCCCACGCCGAGCATCATCACGTGCTGGCCCTTGCGGATACGGCCGTCGCGCACCGCGACATCGAGCGCCATCGGGATCGACGCCGCCGACGTGTTGCCGTGCAGATCGACGGTCACCACCAGCCGCTCGTGCGGCAGATACAGCTTCTTCATCGTCGCGTCCATGATGCGGATGTTCGCCTGGTGCGGGATCACCCAGTCGATCCGCTCCGCCGGCAGGTCGGCGGCCGCGAGCGCCTCGTGGGCGACGTCGGCCAGGACCTTCACCGCGAACTTGAACACCGCGGAGCCATCCATGTGCAAGTACGGCGTGCCCGTGACCTGGCCGTTGTGCACGTGCCCCGGCACGCACAGGATGCCGCGATGGCTGCCGTCGGCGTGCAGGTGCGAGGTGACGATCCCGGGCGCGTCGGAGGGCAACAGCACGACCGCCCCTGCGCCGTCGCCGAACAGCACGCAGGTGCCGCGGTCGTTCCAGTCGAGGATGCGCGAGTAGATCTCCGCGCCCACGACCAGCGCGTTGCGCGCGGCGCCGCTCGCGACCATCTTGTCCGCGATCGCAAGCGCGTACACGAAGCCCGAGCACACGGCGCCGACGTCGAGCGCGGCGCCGCCGTTCCTGATCCCGAGCTTGTCCTGCAGGATGCACGCGGTCGACGGAAAGATCATGTCCGGCGTGGCCGTCGCGAGCACGATGAGATCGATGTCGGACGGCTGCATGCCCGCCGCGGCGATCGCCTCGCGCGATGCGTGCAGTGCCAGGTCCGACGTCGCCTCGTCCGCTGCGGCGATGTGGCGTTGGAGGATGCCGGTGCGCGTGCGGATCCACTCGTCGCTCGTGTCCACGCGCCGGGCCAACGCTTCGTTGGTCAGCACCTCCGCCGGCAGGTAGCGGCCGGTGCCCGCGATCCTGCTAGCCGGCATCTTGTTCCGCCGGCTCGGCGGCCGCCGGCACGGGCACGGCCGCGATCTCGCGCCCGATCTTGTCGAGCACGCCGCTCACCACTTCGGCGTGCGCCTTGAACAGGGCGTGGGTAAAGCCCAGGCGGTCGGCGCTGCCGTGGCTCTTCACCACCACGCCCTTGAGGCCCACCAGCGTGGCGCCGTTGTAGCGGCGGGGATCGACGCGCTGCTTGAAGGCGGACAGCGCCGGCATGGCGGCAAGCGCCGCAGCCTTGCGCGCGACGTTGCGCGTGAATTCGGTGCGCAGGAAGTCGTACAGCATCACCACCAGCCCTTCCGACACCTTGAGCGCCACGTTGCCGACGAAGCCGTCGCACACCACCACGTCGGTGGTGCCGCGGTAGATGTCGTCGCCTTCGATGTTGCCGTAGAAGTTGATCGGCGCCGCCTTCAGGAGCTCCGCCGTCTCCTTCACGACGTCGTTGCCCTTGATGTCCTCCTCGCCGATGTTGAGCAGGCCCACGGTCGGGCGCTCGATGCCTTCGACGGCGGTGGCGAGCGCGCTGCCCATCACCGCGAACTGCACGAGTTGCTGCGGCGTGCAGTTGACGTTGGCGCCGAGGTCGAGCGCGGTGGTCACCCCCTTGCGGGTCGGCAGCTGCGACGCGATCGCGGGGCGGTCGATGCCGGGCAGCGTCTTCAGCACGAAGCGCGCGATCGCCATCAGGGCGCCGGTGTTGCCCGCGGAGACGCAGGCCTGCGCGGCGCCGTCCTTGACCAGGTTGACCGCGACGCGCATGGACGAGTCCTTCTTCTTGCGCAACGCGTCCGCCGGCGGCTCATCCATGGCGACGACTTCGGTGCACGCCTGCACGCTCGCGCGCGCCTTCGCGCGCGAGCGCGACTTGGCCAGCGCCGCGGTCAATGCGGGAGCGAGCCCGACCAGGATGACCTGCGCATCGGGCCGCTCCTCGAGGAAGGCCAGCGCGGCCGGCACCGTGACCACCGGGCCGTGATCGCCTCCCATTGCGTCGACGGCTACCGTGACGGGCATTGTCTGGAGCGTTTCATGTGATTGCCGCAGGAGTTTAACCCCAGTTAGGGGCACTCTGCTCGCATGCGCGCGCTACCGATCGGCCGCGAAGCGGCTATGAACCGCGCGCTTTCGCTGTTACGACGCGACTGGCGAAGGGCCGCTCCCGAGCCAGTCGCGGTAACTCCTTCGAGATCAAAACGCGCAAGCGTTTTGATCTCGTCGCCTATTCGTCCGCCTTGGTCTTGACGACCTTCTTGCCGCGGTAGTAGCCGCTCGGGCTGATGTGGTGGCGCAGGTGCGTCTCGCCGGTGACGGGCTCGACACCCAGCGTGGGCGCCTTCAGGAAATCGTGCGCGCGGTGCATGCCGCGCTTGGACGGCGACTTCTTGTTCTGCTGGACAGCCATGACTTCACTCCTCTTGGATCTTTCAAATTGCGCTACTTGTGCCTCGCCGGACAGTCACGCGCCTCGTGCATGGGCGCGTACGGCAGCGTCAACAGCAACTCGTCCTCGACCAGCTCGGCGGGGTCGAGGGGATGGTCGGCCACCAGCACCTCCTCCTCGCTGTCGGCGTCGAGCATCTCGGCGTCCGCCTCGCTCTTCGCGAGCACCGCGACGGTGCGCTGCGACACCGGCAAGGCAAGCGGTGTCAGGCAGCGCTGGCAGGTCAGCGGCACGTCGCCCGTGATCTCGATCGCCAGCGCCGGGCGGCCAGCCGCATCGGTGGTGCCTTCGATGCACCAGGCGATCCGCGCCGCGGTTTCCTGGCCCTCGGCGATGCGGTCGGCAAGGCGCTCGGAGGCGCCGACGTCGAGTGTGCCTTCCAGTACGCCTCGATCGCGGGCGAGGCGGAAGGCGTCGAACGTCCCCGGCCGCTTTCCCATGATTCGCCCGTGCAAAACGTTAGATAATAGCCGGTAACGACCGAATTGTCAAAGAAATGCCCGAAAAAACAACGACCAAGGCACGTTCGCTGGTGCTGGGCTCCACCTCGCGCTACCGCCGTGAGCTGCTCGAGCGGCTGGGGCTGCCGTTCGAGATCGCCGCACCCGACGTGGACGAAACCGCGCTGGCCGGCGAAGCACCGGCGGCCACCGCGCTGCGGCTGTCGGAGGCCAAGGCGCGCGCGGTGGCGGCCCGGTACGCGGAGGCACTCGTGATCGGCTCCGACCAGGTCGCCGACTGCGGCGGGCGCGCGGTGTCCAAACCCGGCAATCACGAGCGCGCATTCGCGGAGTTGCGCGCGCTGTCCGGCAGGACGGTGGTCTTTCACACGGGAGTAGCGCTGGTCGACGCGGCGAGCGGACGCTGCCAGAAGGCGCTGGTAGACGTCGAGAGCACATTCCGCACGCTGTCCGACGCCGAGATCGCGCATTACCTCGATCGCGAAGCGCCGTACGACTGCGCGGGCGGTGTCAAATCGGAGGCGCTCGGCATCGTGCTGTTCGAGCGCATCGCAAGCGACGATCCGAGCGCGCTCGTGGGGCTGCCGTTGATTGCGCTCGCGCGGATGCTGCGCGCGGAAGGCGTCGATCCGCTGCTATGACACCCGCCCCTCACCCACCCTGTCGGGCACCCTCTCCCCGCGAGCGGGGAGAGGGCCGGGGTGAGGGGCCTTCGAAATGAACGGAAGCCTCTACCTCGTGCCCAACCTCCTCGGGCTGGTGCCGCCCGAGAACGTGCTCCCGGCCCGCACCATCGCCGTCGCGCGCGCCTTGCGCCACTGGGTGGTGGAAACGCCCAAGGCCGCGCGCGCGTTCCTGAAGTCGCTCGGGCCGGAGGTGGCGATCGCCGAACTCGACATTCGCGCGCTCGCGGAGCATCCGCTCGATGCCCTGCTCGCACCGGCGTGCGCGGGTGCGGACGTGGGGCTCCTGTCCGACGCCGGCTGCCCCGGGGTCGCCGATCCGGGTGCGGCGCTGGTCGCCGCCGCGCACGCCGCCTCGTTGCGCGTGGTGCCGCTGGTCGGCCCCTCCTCGCTCCTCTTGGCACTCATGGCCTCGGGCATGAACGGCCAGGGCTTCGCCTTCCACGGCTACCTGCCGGTGCCCGCCGCCGAGCGCGCGGCGGCGCTGCGCTGCCTCGAAGACGACTCGCGCACGCAACGGCGCGCGCAGCTTTTCATCGAGACGCCCCACCGCAGCGAGGCCATGATCCGCGCGTGCGGGCAGACGCTGCGGCCGACCACTCAGGTCTGCGTCGCGGTGGACCTCACGCTACCGACGGAAAGCGTCGTGCGGCGCTCGGCTGCGCAGTGGCGCAAGGAGGATTCGACGCGCTTCGCCAAGCGGCCGGCGCTGTTCGTGCTGGAAGTCTGAAATAGGGACGTACCCCATTTCACCTTTGAAATAGGGACGCACCCCATTTCAAGGTCTGTCCCTTTTTCAGCGGGCCGCGGTCGGCGAATCCTCGATGTAGCTCTTCAGCATCTTGTTCTCGAACGACGCGTCCTCGTACACCGCCTTGGCGACGTCGTGAAAGGACACCACGCCGAGCAGTGTCGAGCCGTCGAGCACCGGCACGTAGCGCTGGTGGCGGTCGAGCATCCGGCCCCGCAGCTCCATCACGTCGAGCTTGGGATCGGCCGCAAGAAACTCCCGTTCGTGAATGTCCGCGACGCGGGCGTTGCCGAGGTTGCCGCCGCCCTTCGCCAGCGCGGCCAGCACCTCGCGAAAGGTCAGCATCCCGGCGAGCTTGCCGTGATCCATCACCACCAGCGAGCCGATGTCGTTGTCGGCCATCACCCTGACCGCGTCGATCACGCTGCCCTCGGGTGTCGTGGTGTAGAGGGTGCTGCCCTTGATGCGCAGGATCTCGCTCACCAGCATGGCGCCTCCTTCCGCGGTGCTACGAAGGAAGGTTACTCCCGCGGGCGCGGGACGCGCAACCCGGCGCCGCCCTATCTGTAGAGGACCTCCGGCAGCCAGAGCCCGATCTGCGGCCAGATGTACAGCAGCGCGAGTGCCACGACCTGGATGCCCATGAACGGAAGCATGCCCGCAAAGATCTGGTTCAGCGTTACGTGGGGCGGCGAGACGCCCTTGAGGTAGAACGCGGCCATCGCCACCGGCGGCGAGAGGAACGCGGTCTGCAGGTTGAGCGCCACCAGGAGCCCAAAGAACAGCGGGTCGATGTTGAACTTCGCGAGCAGCGGGATGAAGATCGGCATGAAGATGACGATGATCTCGGTCCACTCGAGCGGCCACCCCAGGAGGAAGATGATGACCTGGGCCAGGATCATGAACTGGATGGGAGTCAGACCGAGCGACAGCACCCAGTGCTCGACGACTTCCTGTCCGCCCAGCAACGCGAAGGCGGCGGAGAAAATCGAGGCGCCGACGAACAGCCAGCAGACCATGGCGGAGGTCTTGGCGGTGAGGTATACCGACTCCCTGACCGTGTTCCACAGGCGCAGCTGGAAGGTGGCCAGGACACACCAGATGCCGGCGGCGACAATCGTCACCCAGCCGATCCACAGCGGCGGCAAGGACTCGAGCACCTCGAACATCCACAGGAGAAACCAGACGATCGAGATAGCCACCAGGATCCACAGCGGGATCCACATCCTGAGCAATTGCCTTCGCCGCTCCTCCGGCGCGGCAAACAGCGCATAGATCGCCGCCAACACGAAGCCACCGAGCGAACCGACGGCCGCCGCTTCGGACGGCGTGGCAAGGCCGAACACGATCGTGCCCAGCACCGCGAGGATCAGGATCGCGAGCGGAAAGAACGACGCCAGCAGCATCTTGAACACTTCGAGCCGGGTGAAGGTGAACATGGCATAAAACGCGATCAACGCCAGCGCCCCCACACCCAGCACGATCCAGAACGCCTCCGGCGCAGGCACACGCTCCCATCTGGCGGCTTCCGGCGCGGCGACCTTGGCGACCGGTGCGGGTGCCGGCGCCTTCGCCTCGGGCGCCGGCGCCGCGGGGGACGTTGCCTCCGACGGCGGCTCGGCCAGTCCCGTGCCCCCCTCGGATGGCGGCTCAGCCAGTCCGGAACCCGACTGGTCGCCCGGCTCCTCGGTCGTCAACTGCAGTTGCGAGGTATCGGTCACGACGTCGGGCTTGGTGAGCTTGTGCCAGGTAAGTCCCATCAGCACGGCGAACAGCATCGCGGGCAGCAGCGCGACCGTAAGCTCGCGCACGATCTGCGCGGTCGAAACCTGCGCGTTGCGGCGGCCCTTCACCGCTGCGGCAAGTGCGGGCACCACGCGATTCCTGGCCGTCGCCGCGATGGCCGCGACGTACTCGGGAATGGCGACCTTACGCTCGCTTTCAGCGAGAGGCGGCATCAGCGACGGCCTCGCCTTGGCGAGGATGACCACGTACAGGATGTACAGCAGCGCCAGCATGATCCCGGGGAAGAAGGCGCCCGCGTAGAGCTTCACGACCGACACGCCGGCGGTCGCCCCGTAGACGATCAGCATCACCGACGGCGGGATCAGGATGCCGAGACACCCTCCGGCGGTGATGACACCGGACGACACCTTGACGTTGTAGCCCGCGCGCAGCATGGCGGGCAGCGCAAGCAGGCCCATGAGCGTGACCACGGCGCCGACAATGCCGGTCGCGGTGGCGAAGACCGCGCAGGTGACGAGGGTCGCCACCGCGAGCGAACCGGGGACCTTGGCCAGCGCGAGGTGCAAGCTCTTGAAGAGCTTCTCGATGAGGTTGGAGCGCTCGACGAGATAGCCCATGAACACGAACAGCGGGATGGAGATCAGCACGTCGTTCGACATCACCGAGTAGGCACGCTGCACCATGAGATCGAGCGTCTGGCGCACGGCGATCGATGGATCCTGCGAGCGATAGGCGAGCCACGCGAAGATCACGCCCATGCCCATCAGCGTGAACGCGGTCGGAAATCCCAGCATGATCGCGATCACGATGAGCGCGAGCATGAGCAGTCCCAGATGGCCGTTGGTGATCTGGTCGTGCGGCGGCAGGAACCAGAACACGATCGTCACGACCACGGCCATGATCGACAGCCCGAACCAGACTTCCTTTTTCATGGCGCCCTGCCGGCTTCCTGGCGCACGACCAGGGCGTCGAGCTTCTCGATGTCCTCGTCCTTGACGTGCACCATCTGCTTCAGCTTGTCGACGTCGACTTCCTCGACGTCCTCCTCGCGCGAAGGCCATTCGCCTGCGCGCAGGCAGATCGCGCAGCGCACGATCTCGACCAGCCCTTGCAGGAGCAACACCGCGCCCGCGATCGGAATCACGATCTTGAACGGATAGATCGGCGGGCCGTCGGCGGTAATGTTGGAGTGCTCGTTGATCGCCACCGACTCGCTCGCGTAGTAGTAGCCGGCCCACACGAGTGCGACCACGCCGGGAATGAAGAACGCGATGTACAGAACGAGATCGAGGCCAGCCTGCAGCCGCGGCGGGAAGAAGCCGTAGAGCACGTCGCCGCGCACGTGGCCGTTCTTCGACAGCGTATACGCGCCGGCCATCATGAACAGCGTGCCGTACATCATGATCATGACGTCGAACGCCCACGCGTGCGGGCGACTCAGCACGTACCGGCCGAACACCTCCCAGCAGATCATCAGGGTGAGCGAGATGATCAGCCAGGCGAACGCCTGCCCCACATACGTGCTGAACTTGTCTACCGTGAGCAGCAGCTTCTGCATACGACCTCACCCACCCGGGTGGCGCACATCCCCCAGGAAAAAAAACACCATCCGGGAACGCCGGATGGTGTCTTTCGCGGACACCGCCTTGCCGTTACGACTTCTTCGCCGGCGCCCCCTGCTTGGCGCCAAAGTAGTGGTTGTACGCCATGCGCCGGTTCACGTTGTTGTCCAAGTCCCAACGCACCGCCCGCGCCGCGAACGCCTTCTGCGAAGCTTCGATCTCCTTGAAGAGCGCGTTACCCTCGCTTTTCTTCGCCGCCGCGGTATCGTAGGCGACGAGCTGGGCCTGCAGCACCGAGTCGGGGGTCTTGTAGAACTTGACGCCGTCCTTGGTCTGCAGCTCGACGTAGTCCTTCGAGTAGCGGTCGATCGCCTTCCAGGCGAGGTCGGCCGAGGCCGCGTCGACGGCATTGGCGATGATCGCCTGCATCTTCGGGGCCAGTGCGTCGAACTTGGTCTTGTTGAACATGATCTCGAACTGCTCGGCGTTCTGGTGGAAGCTTTGCAGCATGCACACCTTCGAGACGTCGGCAAAGCCCAGGAGCCGATCCGAAGTCATGTTGTTGAACTCGGCCGCGTCGAGCAGCCCGCGGTCCATCGCCGGCACGATCTCGCCCCCCGGTAACGCGTTGACGGCCGCGCCCATCGCGGTGAACACGTCGATCGAGATGCCGACCGTGCGGAACTTGAGTCCCTTGAAGTCCTCGGTCTTGGTGATCGGCTTCTTGTACCAGCCGAGCGGCTGCGTGGCCATCGGGCCGTACGGGAAGGACACGACATTGCCGCCGACCGCCGCGTAGAGCTTGGTCAGAAGCTCCTTGCCGCCGCCGTACCGGTGCCAGGCGAGCAGCTGGTTGGCGTCCATGCCGAACGCCGGGCCCGAACCCCAGAGCGCGAGGGCGTTCTGCTTGCCGTAGTGGTACACGAGCACACCGTGGCCGCCGTCGAGCGTACCCTTCGATACCGCGTCGAGCAGTCCGAACGCCGGAACCACGGCGCCCGCGGGAAGGACCTCGATCTTGAGGTCGCCGCCGGTCATGTCGTTGACCTTCTTGGCGTAGTCGAGCGCGTACTCATGGAAGATGTCTTTCGCCGGCCACGTCGACTGCCAGCGCATCGAGATCGGACCGGTCTGGCCCTTCGCGATCATCGGAAAGCCAAGCGTGGCGGCGCCGGCAGCGGCACCGCTCGCGGCGGTCAGGAACTTGCGGCGGGTGGTCGCGGCCGGCTTGGTCGTGGGCAACTTCGGCTTGATTTTCATGCGTCCTCCAAAGGCGGCGCCGGAAGCGCCGGGATCGGGCACGTCGCGCCTTCTTCTGACAGTCGGGCGCGTCGGCTCGGCAGTGATGGGTCGGGAAACCGGTAAAAACCGTTTTCGCAAAAAGCGGACGCATTATAGCGATGCGGCCGGTCGCGTCATTGTGCGACGCACAAAACGTGCGGGAGCAGGCAGTCGGCCGTTACCTCAGATCGGCCGCCGTTCCCGCAGCGCCTGCGCGAGCGTTCCGGGATCGACGTACTCGAGCTCGCCGCCGACCGGAACGCCGCGCGCAAGGCGTGTCACGGTGAGGCCGCGCGCGGCCATCAGCTCGCCGATGTAGTGCGCGGTCGCCTCGCCTTCGTTGGTGAAGTTGGTGGCGAGGATCACCTCGCGCACCACGCCGTCGGTCGCGCGCTTGAGGAGCCGATCCAGGCGGATCTCCTTGGGGCCGATGCCATCCAGCGGCGACAGCCGGCCCATGAGCACGAAGTACAGCCCCTGATAGGCCTGCGCATGCTCGACCATCAGAAGGTCGGCGGGCGTCTCGACGACGCACAGCAGCGACGGATCGCGGCGCGGTGAGCGGCACATCGCGCAGATCGTGTCCTCGGTGAAGGTGTTGCAGCGCGCGCAGTGGCGGATGACCTCGGCGGCGCGGCTGAGCGCCCGGCCGAGCGCGCGCGCGCCGTCGCGGTCGTGCTGCATGAGGTGCAGCGCCATGCGCTGCGCGGCTTTGGGTCCCACACCCGGCAGGCAACGCAGCGCACGCGTGAGCCCGTCCAGGCTCGACAGCGGTTCCTGCGCGGGGACCGGCCGCTCGTTCAAAAGGGCAACTTGAAGCCGGGCGGCATCGGTAGCCCCGCAGTGAGGCCCGCCATCTTCTCCTGCGTCGTGGTTTCCACGCGCCGCACGGCGTCGTTGACCGCCGCAGCTACGAGGTCCTCGAGCATGTCGCGGTCCTCGCCCAGGAGCGAGGGGTCGATTCGCACGCGCTTGACGTCGTGGCGGCAGGTCATGGTCACCTTGACGAGACCGGCGCCGGCCTGGCCCTCGACCTCGGTTTGCGCAAGCTCCTCCTGCGCCTTTTTCATGTTGTCCTGCATCTGCTGGGCCTGCTTCATGAGGCCCGCCAACTGGTTCTTCATCATGCTCGGCTCGTCCGTGGCTGGTTACTTGGAATCGGCGTCGCGCGCCAACGGCGCGATGGTATCGCTCTTCACCTGGCCGTCGAAGCGCGCGAGGAGGTCGCGCACGAACGGCTCGTCGCGAAACTGCGCCTCGCGCTCGGCCTGCGCCGCAGCAGCCTCGCGCTTTTCGGTCGCGGCCAGCGAAGCCTGTACGGGCGCGCCGACCTCGAACGCGAGCAGGAGCTTGCGGCCGGTCGCCTGTTCGAGCGCGGCCTTGAGCTTGTCGGTGTACGCCTTGTCGGCGAGGTGCTTCGCGGCCACCGGCAGCGCCAGCGTGAGCGCGTTGCCGGCGATCGACTTGAGCTCGGTCTGCGCGGCGAGTTGCGCGACCATGCCGGTGAGCTTCAGTTCGGCGACGAAGCCGGGCCACGCCGCCGACTCGGCCGGGAGCGCGATCGGATCGCGTACCGGCGCCGCGGCGCGCGGCGGCGCCGGCGCGGCCGGAGTGATGGCGGCGACGCCGGAGCCCGGTGCTGCCGGCGGCTTCACGGACGCGGTACGCTGCGCGGGCAGCGACTCCCCGCGCACGCCGTCGGGTGCGAACGCGAGCATGCGCAGCAGCGTCATCGCCATCCCGGTCGCGTCGTCGGGCGCGAGCGGCAGGTCCTCGCGCCCTTGCGTCGCGATCTGGTAATGAAGCTGCACCGCGTCGGGCGCGAGCTTGCCCGCGTACGCGGCGATGCGCTCGTGGTCGTCGAACGCGGCGGCGGCGGCGGGCACGACCTGCGCGACCGCGATGCGATGGAAGAGCGAGGCGAGCTCGTCGAGCGCCATCGCCGAGGACAGCCCGCGCTCGGCCAGCGTGTCGCTCTCGGCAAGCAGCGCGGCGCCGTCGCCGGCGGCGAGCGCATCGGCGATGCGATAAACGTACTCGCGGTCGACGGTGCCGAGCATGCTGCGCACCACGCGTTCGTCGACCGCGCCGCCGCCGAAGGCGATGGCCTGGTCGAGCAGCGACAGCCCGTCGCGCAGCGAGCCCTGCGCCGCGCGCGCGATGAGCGCGACCGCGCCGTCGTCGAAGGCGATGCCCTCCTCGCGCAGGATGTGCGCAAGCCGCGCGACGATCACGGCCGGCGCCAGCGGCTTCAGGTTGAACTGCAGGCAGCGCGAGAGCACGGTCACCGGAATCTTCTGCGGGTCGGTGGTCGCGAGCACGAAGCGCACGTGCTCGGGCGGTTCCTCCAGCGTCTTCAGCATCGAATTGAAGGCCGGCTTCGACAGCATGTGGACTTCGTCGATGAGGTAGACCTTGTAGCGGCCGGCGGTCGGCGCGTAGCGCGCGTTGTCGAGGATCTCGCGCATGTTGTCGATGCCGGTGTGCGACGCGGCGTCGAGCTCGAGGAGGTCGACGAAGCGGCCGGCGTCGATGTCCTTGCACGCCGGGCACACGCCGCACGGCTCGGGTGTGACCCCCTTCACGCAGTTCAGGCACTTCGCGAGGATGCGCGCGATCGTGGTCTTGCCCACGCCGCGGGTGCCGGTCAGGAGATACGCGTGGTGCAGGCGGCCGCGCGCGAGCGCGTTGGCGAGCGCGGTGACGACGTGCTCCTGCCCCGACAGGTCGGCGAACGTCGCCGGCCGCCATTTGCGCGCGAGGACCTGGTAGCTCATGCGAAGGGTCAGATACGACTTTCGCGAAGGGTCAGATACGACTTTCGTTTTTGCGGGCGAGGCAGCGAAGCATGCCGCTTAACGGCATCGCAGCAGAAAGTCGTGTCTGACCCTGTTGATCGTAGATCGGAGGCCACTCTCCACGAGCAAAATGGGGTCAGAGTCGAGTTTCTGCTGCATCGGGC
>JADLEZ010000520.1 GCA_020845855.1 Burkholderiales bacterium | reverse complement strand
GTGTTGAGCAGCACGCCGAACGACACGCGGTCGAAGGTGCGGAACACGAACACGAGCCCCGTGCGCTCGTCCGCCGCGTGCAGGTATTCCCTGGGCGTGAACGCGGTGGTGGAGTCGAGGTAGCGCAGGAGGATCGTCTGCTGGCGCGAAGGCCGCGGATCCTCGATCGGCGGGATCACGCGATACACCGCGAGCACGTGCCCGACCTCGAGCCCGTCCTCCGCCCCCTTGTCGAGCGTGACGATGCCGCCGCGCGCGGTCTCGAGACCGCCGTAGGGCACGCGCAGGATGCGCGCGTTGATGGGCTTGTCCGGGGCGTGTGGAACGTAGTTGACGAGGGTTTCGCGCGGCGCCGGCAGCATGCGGTCGCCGACCAGGATCTCCTCGTTGGCCGACTCGATGCGCACGGTCGCGAGCTCGCCGAACTTCTCCACGCGCGCGGTGCCGAGGAACTTGCTCTCGTAGCCCAGCACTTCCCTGCCGTCGATCGTGACCACCGCGCCGGCCGGCCGGTAGATGTACCAGTAATCGCCGGACTTCTGGTCGATGCCCAGCACGTAGACGATGTCGCCCGTGCCGCGCACCACGCGCTCGTTGGTACGTCCCCGCAGGATCTCCGCCGACTCGTACAGTCCGGAGGGGCCCGTGATCAGCGGCCGCGTGAGATACGGCTCGAGATCGTTGGGCGGAATGCTCGGGATTGCCTGCACGTCGAGCGCGCTCACGCGCGCCGTCGGCGACAGCACCACCGTTTCGCGCGCGATCGACAACTGCGGCTGGCCTTCGACGATGTCGAGGCGCACGACATCGCCCGGATAGATGAGGTGCGGGTTGCGGATGTCCTCCTTGTTCATCCGCCAGATCTCGGGCCAGCGCCACGGCTCCTTCAGGAACTTGCCGGAGATGCCCCAGAGGGTGTCGCCCTTCTGGACCGTATACGTGGAGGGCGGGCGGTCGACGAGCTGCAGCGGCTGCTGCGCGAGGACGGCGCTCGCCGCGAGGGCGAGCGCGGCCGCGGCGGCCCAGCGTACGGCTGTGGTAAACTGTTGAACCATAACGCCTCTTCCCGGTCGGGCACCCTGTCGGGCGGATGACGCAGGCAACCTGTAATCCACTTGCTATCGTCCTAAACCGCCGCAAAATAAGGACTTAACACGGATTCTGCATCCGGAACGTCGCATTTGGCAAGCTATGGCCTTATTAACCATCCTCGAATACCCCGACCCGCGTCTTAGAAAGGTTGCAGTGCCGGTCACGGCGTTCGGCCCGGAGGTGGCCAAGCTCGTCCGCGACATGGCGGAAACCATGTACGCGGCGCCGGGCGTGGGCCTCGCGGCCACCCAGGTCGACGTCCACAAGCGCGTCATCGTCATCGACATTTCCGACTCCAAGGACGACCTCCTCGTGCTGGTCAACCCCGAGATCGCCGCCGCCGAGGGCGAGGCGGAATGCGAGGAGGGGTGCCTGTCCGTCCCGGGGTACTACGACAAGGTCACCCGGGCAGCCCGGATCACGGTCAAGGCGCGCAACGAGCACGGCGAGCCGATCGAGCGGACTGCGGAGGGTCTCCTCGCCGTGTGCATTCAGCACGAAATGGACCACCTCGTGGGCAAGATGTTCGTCGACTACCTGTCGCCGCTCAAGCGCGCCCGGCTCACTGCCAAGCAGCGCAAGAAGCAGCGCCTCGCGAGCTGAGCAAGGCGGCGCCTCGGGTCGCCTTCGCCGGAACGCCGGCCTTCGCCGCGCGCGCCCTCGAGGCCATCCTCGCCGCCGGCTTTCCGGTCCCGCTCGTCCTCACGCAGCCTGATCGCCCGAGCGGTCGGGGGCTCGCCGTCGCGTCGAGCCCAGTCAAGACACTGGCGGTCGCGCGCGGGCTGCCGGTGCTGCAGCCGGCGACGTTGCGCGCCGAGGAGGCGCGCGCCCCGGTGCTGGCGGTCGCGGCCGACGTGCTGGTGGTGGCCGCCTACGGGCTTATCCTGCCGTCCGCCGTCCTCGCCTGGCCCCGCCACGGCGGCCTCAACATCCACGCCTCGCTTCTGCCGCGCTGGCGCGGCGCGGCGCCGATCCAGCATGCGATCCTCGCCGGCGACGCGGCCACCGGCATTACCTTCATGCAGATGGACGCGGGACTCGACACCGGCCCGATGATCGAGCGCGTCGAAGTCGCGATCGGAGCGCGCGAGACCGCGGGCTCGCTGCTCGCGAAGCTCTCCGAAGTGGGCGCTGAGGGCATCGTGCGCGTACTGGCGCGACTCGAGATGCAGGGTTCGCTTGCCGCTGAGCCGCAGGCGGCGCACGTCGCCACCTACGCCCCCAAGGTCGAGCGCGCGCACGCGGCGCTGGATTGGGCGAAGCCTGCGGCGGCGCTCGATCGCGCGGTCCGCGCCTTCGACCCGGTGCCGGGTGCCCACGCGACCTTCGGCGGCGAGACCGTGAAAGTCTGGTCGGCGGAGCCCTTGGCGGGGGACGCGGCCCGCGCGCCGGGAACGGTGCTCGCGGTAAATCCAGGGGGTGTGGACGTCGCTTGCAGCCAAGGGAGTTTGCGCTTACTTACATTGCAGCCCCCAGGCGGCAAGCGTATGTCCGCGAGCGCGTTTGCAGCCGGCCGCGGCGTGATCCCGGGCGTGCGCTTCACCTGAATGCAACACGAGCAGCGTCTGGCCGCGCTCGCCGTGCGCAAGGTCCACGCGGGCGCCACGCTGCCCGCGGCGCTGGCGGCGGTCGACGACGGCGCGCCCACCCGCGGCCGCGCCCTCGTGCAGGAGCTCGCCTACGGCACCCTGCGCCACTGGGGGCGGCTCGCGGCGCTCGCGGATGCGCTGTCCGTGCGCCCGCTGTCCGACGACGTCAAGGCGCTCGTGGCCGTGGTGCTCTACCAGCTCGACCAAACCCAAGCGCCCGCCTTCGCCGTAGTCGACCAGGCAGTCGACGCCGTGGTCCTCGTCGGCAGGCCGCAGGCCAAGCCCGCGGTCAACGCGATGCTCCGCCGGTATCTGCGCGAGCGCGACGCACTCAACGCGCAAGTGGCCGCCGCGAGCCCGGTGGCGCAATGGTCGTATCCTCGCTGGTGGATCGGCCGTGTGCAGGCCGATCACCCCGCGCACTGGCAGGCGATCCTCGCCGCCGGCAACGAGCGCCCGCCGCTCACCCTTCGGGCGAACCGCCGCGTCACCACGCGCGACGCATTGGGTGAGCGCTTGCTTGCCGCAGGCTTCGCATCGGATCCCGTGGGCGAACACGGTCTCGTCGTGCGCGCGCCGCGGACGGTGACCGAATTGCCGGGCTACAGCGACGGTGCGTTCTCGGTCCAGGACGCAGGCGCCCAGCTTGCCGCGCCCCTCTTGGCGCTCGAAGACGGCCTGCGAGTCCTCGACGCTTGCGCGGCGCCGGGCGGCAAGGCCACGCACATCGCAGAGCTCGCGGACGTCGACCTCATGGCGATCGATCGCGATGCCGCGCGCCTTGTCCGAGTCCGCGAGAACCTGGCACGGTTGCGCCTGTCCGCGCGCGTCGCGGTGGGCGACGCCGCGGCCCCGGCGCAGTGGTGGGACGGGGTGCCGTTCGATCGTATCCTCGCCGACGTGCCGTGCACGGCGTCCGGCGTCGTGCGCCGCCATCCCGACGGCAAGTGGCTGCGGCGCAAGACCGATGTCGCGGCGTTCGCCAGCCAGCAGCAGCGCATTCTCGCCGGCCTGTGGCCGCTGCTCGCCCCCGGCGGGGTGCTCCTGTACGTCACCTGCTCGTGGTTCGCGGCGGAAAACGAATTGCAGATCAAGGACTTCCTCGCGCGCACGCCGGAAGCGTTGCGGGAAACCATCATCTTCGCGGACGACATCCCGCACGCGGGCGGTCAACTCTTGCCTTCGGTGAACGGGGCGGGCCACAATCAGGACGGCTTCTTCTACGCGCGGCTTCGCAAGGGCTAGAGAGGCGGGTCGGGGCCAAAAAACAGGCGCCACGCGCCGCCGGCTGCGCCGCGCTTCGGGGCTTGGCCGCGCTTGGGGCGGTCCGGCGCGGATTGGACTTACCCTCCGCGCTGCGCGCTTCGGGGCTTGTTCGCGCTCGGGAGCGGCCCTTCACGCTCACGACCTCACCCGCGCCGGCATAGTGCCTTCCTTCCTCCGCGGTTTCCTTCCTCTCCTCGCCGCGGTCGCGCTGGCGGCGCCGGCGCACGCGGACACGATCCCGGTGCGCTCGGCCGAGCTGCGCATCGACGAAGGCGACGTGCTGCTCAACGCGGAGTTCGACCTCACGCTCAACGCGACCCTGGAGGAGGCGCTGCAAAAGGGTATCCCGCTGTACTTCGTGCTCGAGTTCGAGCTCACCCGCAGCCGCTGGTACTGGCTCGACGAGAAGGTGGCGCAGGCGTCGTTCACCTCGCGCGTGTCGTACAACGCGCTCACCCGGCAGTATCGCGTGAGCAGCGGGCTGCTTGCGCAGACGTTCGCTACCCTGGAGGAGGTCGAGCGCTACATCGGCCGGGTGACGTCGCGGCCGGTGGCGCAGGCGAGCGTGCTGTCGAAGGACCAGCGCTACGATGCGGCGGTGCGCCTGCGGCTGGACGTGAACCAGTTGCCGAAGCCGTTGACGGTGACGGCGTTCGCGTCGCGAGAGTGGTCGCTTGCTTCGGATTGGTATCGCTGGAGCTTTTCGCCATGACGCCATGACGGCGCTTCCCGGCAAGCGTGGCCTGCGTTGGGCGCTCCTCGTCTCGGCCTCGCTGTCGGCGATCGCCGTGTTCCTGCTCGCCACCGCGACCGCCAACACCGAGCTCTTCGCCCAGGGTTACAACTGGCTCCTGGTGATCAACGGCGTGCTGGTCGCGCTCCTGATGCTCGTGGTCGGCTGGCAGCTCTGGCAGCTCCGCCGCAACCTCAAGGCCGGCGTGTTCGGCTCGCGCCTTGCGATCCGGCTCGTGTTTCTGTTCGCGCTGGTCGCGGTGCTGCCCGGCGCGTTGGTCTACGCGGTGTCGGTGCAGTTCATCGGCCGCAGCATCGAGAGCTGGTTCGACGTGCGTGTGGACCGCGCGCTCGAAGGCGGGCTGGCGCTCGGGCAGAAGACGCTCGACTTTCTGCTCAAGGACTCGATCAACAAGGCGGCGCAGATGGCGCTCGCACTGGCCGACAACCCGGGCAACCCGGCCGCGGCGCTGGGCCGCGCGAGCGAGCAGATGAACGTGTCCGAGGCGGCGCTGTTCTCGACGTCGGGCGCGGTGCTTGCGGTGGCCGGGATCGGCGGCTCGCGCGCGGCGACTCCCGAGCCGCCGCCGCTTGCCGCTCTGCGCCTTGCGCGCCTGCAGCAGCCGTATTCCCGCATCGAGCAGGGACCCGACGGTGGTCTCGCGCTGCGCGTGGTGGTGCCGGTGAACACGCAAGACAGTCTCAACCCGTTGAAGCTGCTGCAGATCGTCGAGCCGGTCCCGAAAGCGCTCGCGCAGGACGCCGAGCGCGTGCAAGCGGGTGTGCGCGACTACCAGGAGCTCTCGTTCTCGCGTAACGCGCTGAAGCGCCTGTACGCCCTGACGCTGACGCTCACGCTTTTGCTTGCGCTGACCTCCGCGCTCGGCCTCGCCGTGGTCCTGTCCGAACGCTTTGCAGCGCCGCTGGGCGTCCTCGCGGAAGGCACGCGCGCGGTCGCGGGCGGCGACTTCACGCGCCGCCAGCCGGTGGCGTCGCGCGACGAGCTGGGGGTCCTGACCGAATCGTTCAACACCATGACCGAGCAGCTCGCGCAGGCGCAGGCGCGCGACGAGGAAAGCCGCGCCGCGATCGAGACCACGCGCGCGTACCTCGAGAGTATCCTCGGTAACCTCTCCGCCGGGGTGCTGGTGTTCGACGACCGGCATCGCCTGCGCACGGTGAACCCGAGCGCGGCGGTCATCCTCCAGCAGCCGCTCGCCGAGCTCCTCGGCCTGTCGCTGGCCGATTGGGGCAAGCGCCTGCCCCCGCTCGCGCCGTTCGCGGAGCTCGTTGCCGAGGGCTTTCGCGGCAGCCGTCACGGCCAGTGGCAGAAGGAAGCCGAGTTGACCGTGTCGGATCTCTCGCGCACGCTGCTGATGCGCGGCACGCGCCTGCGCGGCACGACCGACACCGGCGGCTACGTGGTGGTGTTCGACGATGTCTCCGAGCTCGTCCAGGCCCAACGCGACGCGGCGTGGGCCGAAGTCGCGCGGCGCCTGGCGCACGAGATCAAGAACCCGCTCACGCCCATCCAGCTCTCGGCCGAGCGTCTGGCGGTCAAGCTTGCCGCCAAGCTCGAAGGCAGCGACGCCGAGGCGCTGCGGCGGGGTACGCAGACCATCGTCTCGCAGGTCGGCGCGATGAAGCACATGGTCGACGACTTCGCGATCTACGCTCGCCAGCCGCGCCCCGGGCAGATGCAGCACGTCGACCTGGCCGGGCTCCTGCTCGACGTGCTTGCACTGTATGACAACCTCGTGCCCCACCTTGCGTTATCCTTGCCGGATTCGCCCTCGTACATCCAGGGCGAGCCCACCCGCCTTCGCCAGGTGTTCCACAACCTCATCAGCAACGCGGTCGACGCGCAGGCCGAGGCACACGAGCCTCGAATCGCGATCACGCTGTCTGCCGGCAGCGGCGAGGCCACCCTCGCGTTCGAGGACGGCGGGCCCGGCTTTGCGCCCGACGTGCTGGCGCGCCCGTTCGAGCCCTATGTCACGACCAAGGCGAAGGGCACCGGCCTGGGCCTCGCTATCGTGAAGAAGATCGTCGACGAGCACGGCGGCCGGATCGTGCTCGGCAACGCGCCGGGCGGCGGTGCGCGCGTCGTGATCGCGTTTCCGGTGGCTGCGGCGGGCGTGCGGGCCGGCGCGGGCGCGGCCGCCTAGACATGGGTCACGCCAAGGAAATCCTCATCGTCGACGACGAAGTCGGCATCCGCGAGCTCCTCTCCGAGATACTCGAGGACGAGGGCTACCGCGTGGCGCTTGCCGAGAACGCGAGCGAGGCGCGCGCGTACCGCCAGCGCCAGCAGCCCGCGCTCGTGCTGCTCGACATCTGGATGCCGGACACCGACGGCGTGACGCTGCTGCGCGAATGGGCCACCGGCGGGCAGCTCACGATGCCGGTGGTCATGATGTCCGGCCACGGCACCATCGAGACCGCGGTCGACGCGACCAAGGTCGGCGCCTTCGACTTCCTCGAAAAGCCGATCGGCCTGCAAAAGCTACTGTCCACCATCGCGCGCGCGCTCAAGAACGCCGCCGTGCAGGAGCCGCGGCGTGTCTCGCTCGCGGCATTGGGATCGAGCACTGCGATCCGCGAGACCGAGCGCGCACTCGAGCAGCTTCTCGCCGGCCGCCGGCCGATCCTGATCCTGGGCGAGCCGGGCACCGGCCACGACCTCGCGGCGCGCGCGGTGGCGGCACCCGACGCGCCGTGCGTCGCGCTCGCCAACGGCGGGCGGCTTACGTCCAACCCGCTCGCGCTCATCGAGGAAGCGCGCGAGGGTACCCTCTACTGCACGGAAATCGGCCAGTACTCGAAGATCGAGCAGAAGGGGCTGGCGTTCCTCCTGCCCAAGCTCGACAAGCAGAACGTGACGCTGGTGTGCACCAGCAGCGAGGCGCTCGGCAATCTCGCGGCCGAGGGCAAGTTCGATGCCGCGCTGCTCGCGCAACTGTCGTCGGGCACGGTCATGCTGCCGCCGCTGCGCAAGCGGCGCGAGGACATCCCGCCGCTCATCGAGCGCTACTGGCGCGAGGCGAACCGGGACGAGGCGCCGGCATCGCTCCTGTCGGCGCTGCCGCCCGCGGCGCTGACCGCGCTGTCGAGCGCGTACTGGCCCGGGAACCTCGACCATCTCGCGGGCTTTATCCAGAACTTGAGTCTCGTGCGCGGCGAGATCACGACCGAGCACGTCAAGCGCGTGCTGGGCGAGGCGGCGACGCCCAACCCCGCGCCAGCGCCCGAGATCACGGCGCGCTTTTTCGAGCTGCCGCTGCGCGAGGCGCGCGAGGCCTTCGAGCGCATCTACTTCGAGCAGCTCCTGGGGCGCGAGCAGAGCAACATGAGCAAGGTCGCGGAGCGCGCGGGCCTCGAGCGCACGCACCTTTACCGCAAGCTGAAGCAGCTCAACATCCGGTTCTCGCGGCGCACCGACGACGCCGCGTAGCCCTCATCTAAAAAAATGTGCGGGTGCGAACCGGAGGCTGTCTAGTGGCAGGCGCGCGCTACCGAACGGCGCACGCAGCGCGCTTATGATCGGCGCGCTTCCAAGCCCGTGCTACGCGAAAGGCGCGCGGCCGCCCGAAGCCTTTCGCGCTGACATTGCCGGCCGCGAATTGCGCAGCCAATCGCGAAGCGATCGCGGACACGTAATTCGCGAACGTGCATTCCAGTGACTGCCGCAGCCAAGGACCGCAAGGGCGCGATCGCGCTGGTCGTCGGCGCCATCGGCGTCGTCTACGGCGACATCGGCACGAGCCCGCTGTACACGCTGAAGACGGCGTTCTCCGGCGACCACGGCCTCGCGGTCAACGCCGACAACGTCTACGGCATCTTGTCGGTCGTGTTCTGGACGCTGATGGTCGTGGTGACGCTTAAGTACATCACGCTCATCATGCGTGCCGACAACAACGGCGAGGGCGGCATCCTCGCGCTCACCGCGCTGGTCTCGCGCGGCTTGGAGCAGCAGACGCGGCGGCGCTGGTGGCTGCTCGGCTTCGGCATCTTCGGCGCCGCGATGTTCTACGGCGACGGCATGATCACGCCGGCGATCACGGTGCTGTCCGCGATCGAGGGGCTGGAGGTCGTGACCCCGGCCATGGATCCGTACATCGTGCCGCTGTCGCTCGTCATCCTGGTCGTCCTTTTCGCCGTGCAAAAGCATGGGACGGCGCGGGTGGGCATCGTGTTCGGTCCGGTGATGTGCGCGTACTTCGCCGCCCTCGCGCTGCTCGGCGCGGCCCAGATCCTGACGGCGCCGACGATTCTCGGCGCTCTCAACCCAATCCACGCTGCGCGATTCTTCGTCACGTCGCCGGTTGCCGCGTTCCTCTCGCTGGGCGCGGTCGTGCTCGCGGTCACCGGCACCGAGGCGCTGTACGCCGACATGGGGCATTTCGGCCGCACGCCGATCCACCGCGCGTGGCTGTGGCTCGTGATGCCGGCGCTGGTGCTCAACTACTTCGGCCAGGGCTCGCTGATCCTCGCCGACCCGGCCGCGATCAAGAATCCGTTCTATCTCCTGGTGCCCACCTGGGCGCTCCTACCGATGGTGGTGCTCGCGACCTGCGCGAGCGTGATCGCGTCCCAGGCGGTCATCTCCGGCACGTTCTCGCTCACCCGCGCGGCGATCCAGATGGGCTATTGCCCGCGCCTGCACATCGAGCACACGTCCGAGCGCCAGATCGGGCAAATCTACGTGCCGTTCATCAACTGGACCCTGTTCGTCGCGGTGGTCCTGCTGGTGGTGTCGTTCCGCGAGTCCGAGAACCTCGCCGGCGCGTACGGCATCGCGGTGACGCTTGCGATGCTCATCGATTCGATCCTGATCTTCGTCGTGATGCGGCGGCTATGGCGCTGGCCGCTGTGGCTCGCGCTGGCGATCGCTGCCCCGCTCACGGTGATCGACCTCGCGTTCCTTGCTTCGAACTCCCTCAAGATCCCCGACGGCGGCTGGTTCCCGCTGGTGGTGGGCGGCGCCGTGTTCACGCTGCTCACCACGTGGAAGCGCGGCCGCGCGCTCTTGTGGGATCGCTTGTCGACGGAGGCGCTGCCGCTCGATGCGTTCATCCAGAGCATCGAGCTGTCGCCCCCCACGCGGGTCGAGGGCACGGCCGTGTTCATGACCGCCACGCCCAACCGCGTGCCGCACGCGCTCTTGCACAACCTCAAGCACAACAAGGTGCTGCACGAGCGCGTGGTGTTCATGACCATCGTCGTGCGCGACATCCCCTACGTCGCGGAGAAGAGCCGGCTCGCCATCACCACGCTGGGCGCCGATTTCTACCAGATCGTCGCGAGCTACGGCTTCAAGGAAGAGCCCGACGTACCCGCGATCATGGACGACTGCGCGCGTAGCGGCTTCATCTTCGAGATGATGGAGACGAGCTTCTTCGTGTCGCGCGAGACGCTCATTCCCGTCGTCGGGCCGGGCATGGCGATGTGGCGGGAGCGGCTGTTCGTGTCGATGTCGAAGAACGCCGTCAAGGCCTCCGAGTTCTTCCGCATACCGACCAACCGGGTGGTGGAGTTGGGCACCCAGGTGGAGCTGTGATTCGAATTCGACGTCCGCCAACAAGAACGCCGGCACTGGGCCGGCGTCTCGTGAAAGCGTAGCGCTTTACTGCGCGTGCGACATTTGCGATCGCATGGTCTTCATCGCCTTGGACTCGATCTGGCGGATCCGCTCGGCGGACACGCCGTACTCGTCGGCCAAGTCCTGCAGCGTGGCCGACGACTCGTCCTCGCGCAGCCAGCGCGCCTCGATGATGCGGCGGCTGCGGTCGTCGAGCTTCGCGAGCGCGTGCTGCAGGCCCTGGCTGCGGTTGCGCGCGGTCTCCGCCCGCTCGAGGATCAGCGCCGGCTCGTCGTCGCCGTTCGTGAGGTACGCGATCGGCGAGACGAACCCTTCCTCGTCGCCCGGCGCCGGATCGAGCGCCACGTCGCGGCCGCCCAGGCGCGTTTCCATCTCGACCACTTCCTCGGGCTTGACACCCAGGTCCTTCGCGATCGCCTTCGCCTCGGCGACCGACAGCGCGGCCGAGGACGCCTTCATGCTGCGCAGGTTGAAGAAGAGCTTGCGCTGCGCCTTGGTGGTCGCGACCTTCACGAGTCGCCAGTTGCGCAGGATGTACTCGTGCATCTCGGCGCGGATCCAGTGCAGCGCGAACGACACGAGGCGCACGCCCCGCTCGGGGTCGAAGCGGCGCACGGCCTTCATGAGGCCGACGTTGCCTTCCTGGATCAGGTCGGCCTGCGGCAGTCCGTAGCCCAGGTAGTTGCGCGACACCGCCACCACGAGCCGAAGGTGCGACAGCACGAGCTGGCGCGCGGCGTCGAGGTCATCCGCGGACACGAGACGCCGGCCGAACTCGACCTCCTGCTCCGCGGTCAGGAGCGGGAAGCGGTTCACGGCCTGGATGTAGTGATCGAGGCTTCCCAGCGATGCGGGGGTGGGAAATGCCAGGGTCGTACGCGTCATGCCATCAGTCTCCTTGTTGGGGCATCGTGCGGACGGGATTTTCTTGGCGGCGCACCCCGCCGACACCCGATGCCAGTTTAGCACTCGTACCCTTTGAGTGCTAAATCCTGACCGAGTTCCCGAGCGGTTAAGTCGGGATTGATCCGGGGAATGGCAAGGGGCGCGAAACCCCCTTCGCCAACTACTAACCTACCTCCTGGGTGTCATCCCTCGGCGCATCCGCCTCGGGATGACACAGAACCGAGCTCGTCCCCGATCGCCCGGCCGGGCGTCAGCCGGCTTCGATGGCCGGCAGCAGCGCCTCGACGAACTCCCGCGCCGCGAATGGCCGGAGGTCGTCCACACCCTCGCCTATTCCTATGAATTTCAAGGGAATGGGATGCTGCTTGGCGATCGCCGCGACCACCCCGCCCTTGGCGCTGCCGTCGAGCTTGGTGACGATGAGCCCGGTCAGCCCGACGGCGGCGTCGAAGGCCTTGACCTGCGCGAGGCCGTTCTGGCCGGTGTTGGCGTCCAGCACCAGCAGCGCTTCGTGGGGCGCACCGGGCATCGCCTTGCCCAGAACCCGCTTCACCTTGCGCAGCTCCTCCATGAGATGTCCTTGCGTCGGCAGGCGACCGGCGGTGTCCGCCAATACGACGTCCACGCCGCGTGCCCGGGCGGCCTCGACGGCGTCGAACATGACCGAGGCCGCATCACCGCTCGCCTGTTGGATCACCGCCACGCCGTTGCGCTCGCCCCAGGCGACAAGTTGCTCGCGCGCGGCCGCGCGGAACGTATCGCCGGCAGCCAGCAGCACCGTCAGCCCCTGCTGCTGGAGCCATCTGGCGAGCTTGCCGATGGAGGTGGTCTTCCCGGCCCCGTTGACGCCGGTGAGCATGATGACGAACGGTCGCTCGCTGCCGATGACGAGCGGCTTCTCGAGCGGCCCGACGAGGTCGACCATCGCGTCCGCGAGCTCGGTGCGCGGGTCCGCGTCGCTGCCCGCGCGCCGCCAGCGAGCCTTCAAGTTCTCAATGAGGTGCTCCGTCGCATCGATGCCGACGTCGCCGCCGATGAGCGCATCCTCGAGTGCCGCGAGGCTCTCGTCGTCGAGCTTGCGGCGCACGAAGACGCCGGTCAGTGCGCCGGCGAGCTTCTGGCGGGACAGCCCGAGTCCCGCCTTGAGCCGATCGGTCCACGACTTTGTCGGCGCGACGGGTTCCGGGGCGGGGGGCGCTTCCGGGGCTTTCTTCTTGAACAGATCGAACACGGGGAACCAAGCGGGGCGAAACCGCGACGGCGCAGGCCCATAATTCTACCCGCCGTGCCTTCGTCCAATTCCCAGCGCGTACGCATCATCGGCGGCCGGTTTCGCGGCCGGGTGATCCGCTTCCCGGCGGCCGCCGGCCTGCGCCCCACGCCCGACCGGGTGCGCGAGACGCTGTTCAACTGGCTCGGTCAGGACCTCACCGATCTTTCGATCCTCGACTTGTACGCAGGCAGCGGCGCGCTGACGCTCGAAGCGCTGTCGCGCGGAGCAGTCTCCGCCGTGGCGGTGGATCGCAATCCGCTGCTCATCGCTGCGATCAAGGCGACCGCGCAGACCTTCGGTGCGACCGGTCTAGAAGGCCACGTCGCGGACGCAAAAGCCTTTATTTCTGCTCAGCACCGGCGATTCAACGTTATTTTTATCGATCCGCCGTTTGCCTTAGATCCATGGTCCTGGCTCCTGCCCATCTGCGTCGAGCGCCTGCTCGCCGCCGGATTCGTCTACGCCGAAGCCGCGCGCGAGCTCGATCCCCCGCCTGGGCTCGCGGTGCACCGGCACGCCCGAGCCGGGCGCGTGCATTATCATTTGCTCCGCCTCACCGAACCGACATGACCAAAGTCGTCTACCCCGGTACCTTCGACCCGTTCACGAGTGGCCACGAGGACCTCGTACGCCGGGCCGCGCGCGTGTTCGACCACGTCATCGTCGCCGTGGCCGACAGCGAAGCCAAGCACCCGTTCTTCACCGCCTCCGAGCGCATCGACATCGCGCGCGAGGTGCTGGCACCCATTGCCAACGTCGAGGTCACGGGGTTCTCGTCGCTGCTCATGGACTTCGTGCGCTCCCAGGGCGCCAAGATCATCCTGCGCGGCCTGCGCGCGGTATCCGACTTCGAGTATGAGTTCCAGATGGCCGGAATGAACCGGCGCATGTACCCGGACGTCGAAACATTGTTCCTGACCCCTTCCGAGCAGTACACGTTCATTTCGGCCACCATCGTGCGCGAGATCGCGAAGTTCGGCGGCGACGTGACGCATTTCGTGCACCCCGTCGTCGCTACTCGCATCCGCGCGCGGGTGGCGGAGCTCGCGAAGCCTCGAGGATAGTCTGCATGGCCCTCATCATCACCGACGAGTGCATCAACTGCGACGTCTGCGAGCCCGAGTGCCCCAACGGCGCGATCTCGCAGGGCACGGAGATCTACGTCATCGATCCTTCGAAGTGCACCGAGTGCGTCGGCCACTTCGACGTGCCGCAGTGCCGCGAGGTGTGCCCGGTCGACTGCATCCCGGTCGACCCGAAGCACGTCGAAACGAAGGCGCAGCTCGTCCTCAAGTACCAGGCGCTCATGACCGTCGAGGCGCCCCAAGAGGGTTGAAAAGAAAGGGCGCCAAGAAGCGCCCTTTCGAGGGATCCCGCCGCCGCCGGCCTTTACTTCGGCCAGTAGTTCTCGATCATCGCTTCGCAGCTCGAGATGTCGCAGTTCAGGTTGCGATAGTTGAAATAGTACGTCCCGCCCGGGGCCAGCAACGCGCCGCTGCCGATGCCCACGTTCCAGAAGATCGTGGCCTGCATCCCGGAGCTCGCGTCCAGGGGGCCGTTCACCCCCGACAGGTCAATGGGGCGGAAGTCGCACGCGGACTTCGACAGCGTGACCTGCCGCAGCGACGGCGGACCGCCGTACTCGAAGACGCTCGAGTAGCCGCTGAGGCCGTAGGAGCTCGGCGAGGTAGGTACGGTGAGCGCCATGACGAACACCTTGCCCGCGCCGAACCCGTTGTACTGCGCGGTCTTGAACCGGGTGATGTCACCCCACGCGAGATTGATCTGCTCGACCTTGGCGAACTGGCCGCAGAAGCCGCCGCCCGGGGGCGGGGGAGGCGGGCCGCCGGCCGCTTGCCACGTGACCGTGATCCCGGCCGGGGGCGTGCCCTTGCCGTACTGGTTGATGCCAGCCACGTAGTACGTCACCGCGCCGGCCGCCGTGGCTGTCGCTGTACACGTCGCGGAGGTGCTGCTGGTCGTGCAGCCGATCCAATCGTAGCTCGTCGGACCGTTCGAGCACGTCGCGGTGAGCGTGACGGTCTCGCCGACCATCGGCGATATCGAGCTCGCGCTGATCTGGCACGCAGGCGGCGAAGTCGGCGCCGGCACCCAGTTCACGTTGGTTGTCGCCGGCGCACTGCTGCCGTTCGCGTTCGCCGCGACGACCGAGTAGCTCTTGGCACCGGCCGTCGACATGGTATCGGTGCACGACGGGCCCGTCGACGTACACCCGGTCCACGTGTAGGAGGTCGGATTGTTCGAGCAGGTGGCCGTGACGGTGATGCTGGAGTCCACCTGCGGCGACGCGTTGCTGGGCGCGACCGTGCAAGATGGCACCGGGTTCGGCGCCGCTCCGCCCCATTCGATGGTGACGGATGCCTGCGCGCTGCCTGCGGCGTTGCGCGCGGTGACCGTGTAGGTCATCGAACCCGCCGTCGCCGAGCTGGTCTGGCACTGCCACTGCGAGCACTGGACGCCGACCCACTGGTAGCTGGTGGGGTTGCCCGTACACGACGCCGTCAGGGTGACGTTCGATCCCACGCTCGGACGGTCGTTACTCGCGTACGCCGAGCACGTCGGGACCGGATCGTTACCGCCGCCGGGTGGAGGCGGAGGTGGTGGCGGGCCGCCGCCGCCGCCGCCCGTCCACTCGACGTCGACCATGGCGCGTGGGCCCTTGCCGGCGCCGTTGGTGCCCGCCACACCGTAGCGCGCGAAGCCGGCCCCGCCGATGGTGTTGCCGAGGCTGCAGGTCTTCGACGTTGCCGCGCAGGCGGGGATCGGATTGCAGATCGACTGCACGAGATAGTTGCACTCGACCCACTCGTAGGCCGTCGGGGTCTGGCTGCAGTTCGCCGTGAGCGCGAGGGTGGAGAAGGTCGACAGCGAGGTGGCGCTCGCGCTGACCGTGCAGATCGGCACCGCGCCGCCCCCAGCGGCGCCCCACGTGATGCTCTTGACCACGGGCGCGCCCGGGCCCAGCGGATTGGCCGAGTACAGCGTGTAGGTGGTCTGACCGGCGGCCGCGCTGGTCGCGGTGCAACTCGACGTCGTGCTGGTGCAGCCCGCCCACAGGAACGTGGTCGCGTTGTTGGTGCACTGCGCGTTGAGGGAGAGGGTCGAGCCGGGCGCCGGATTGCCGGAGCTCGCCGTCATCGTGCAGTCCGGTGCGGACGGCGACGCCGCGGGTACCACGTCGCCGCCGGCCGGCGTGCAAAACGCGACGGGCAGCGCCGGATTGCCGTCGCCTTCGGGCAGGTAGTTCTTGCCGAGCATGTACACGTACGCCGAAAGCTGGTCGGTGTAGCGGTGATTGGCGGCGGCTTGCTGGTTCCAGAGGCGGTAGGTCGCGGTGGTGTCGGCAGGGCACAGGCCGGTACTCGGATCGACCGGGAACGAGCGGAAGACCTCGCCCGACTCGAACGTCCACACGCCGGGATACTTGGTCTTCACATCCTCGCACTCCGACGGCTTGGCGGAGTAGAAGTGCGTGTTGAGCGACTCGCTGAAGAACCGGCACATCGGGACGGTGCCGGGCCAGGTGCTGCCGGCCTTGATCACCGAGAAGCGATACCCGGTGCGCACCCATCCGGGATGCTTGCCCGTGTCAAGATCGCTGATCTCGGCCGGATCGGCGGCGATGAAGTAGTGATCGGCCGCCGCGTGGTAGAACTCGACGGCTACGGTTTGCTCGGCGGCGGGAATGGCCGCGGTTGCACACACGGATGCGGCCGCGCACAGCGCGCCCAGCAGGTATCGAAATTGCATGATGTGAAGCCGGGGCGAGCCGGGCGAGAAATTGGGCGAATGGGCAATAAATCCATTATAAGACAACATGCAGGGAAGCCCAGTTCCTGCAACCTGTATAAATAGCGTCGGAAGCGTCCGATTTCAAGAAGAATCGGGCGCTTGTCTTCCCCAACGAACCCTTCGTCTTACAGCGCAGCGAATAGTGTCGCCGTTTGGCGTCACTCG
>JADLEZ010000519.1 GCA_020845855.1 Burkholderiales bacterium | reverse complement strand
GCGACGACCGCAAAGAGCGCTACCGCAAGGTGGCGTATTACCCGGGCTGCGCGCTCGAAGGCACCGCGCACGCCTACGACGTCTCCACGCGCGAAGTCGGCAAGGCGCTGGGCTTGACCCTCGAGGAAGTGCCGGACTGGAACTGCTGCGGGGCGATGGAGGTGAAGAACGTCGACCCCAAGGTGCAGACCTACCTCTCCTCGCGGGTCCTGGCGATCGCCGCGCAGGAGATGAAGGCGCAAGTGGTGATGTCGCCGTGCAACGGCTGCTACCACAACCTGAAGAAGGCCGAATACGACCTCGCCCACGACCAAGAGTCGCGCGCGGTGGTCAAGCGCCTGTCCGAGAAGTCCGGGCACGCGCCCTACGCGGCGGGAGGGGTGGAATCCATCCACGCGCTCGACTGGATCAAGCACGGCATCGGCGAGGAGAGCCTGCGCAAGAAGGTGCGCAAGTCGCTCTCCGGTTTGAAGATCGCCAACTACTACGGCTGCATGTATACGCGGCCGCGCCACATCTACCCCGAGAAGGACAAGGGGCCCGGCAGCGAATCGACACTGAAGCCCCGCTTCATGGACGACCTGCTCGACGCCGCCGGCGCGCAAAGTGTCGATTTCCCGTTGAAGACCGCATGCTGCGGCGGCGCGCACACGCTGTCGGACAGCGACACGTCGACCAAGCTCGTGCTCAACATCCTGCGCGCTGCCGAGGCCTCGGGCGCGGACGTGATCGCCACCGAGTGCCCGACCTGCCACAGCGGCCTCGAGATGCACCAGGTGCGCGCCGAGAAGGTGCTCGGGGAGAAGACGAATGTAAAGATTCTGTACTTCACGCAGCTTCTGGGCATCGCGCTCGGCCTTCGCCCGCGCCGGCTCGGCGTGCACGAGAACGTGTCCGACGGCATGGCTGCGCTGGCGGAAAAGGGGATCGCGTGAGCGGCACGACCCTCGCCGGTCTCGACGCCGACATCGCGCGCTTCGTTCCGCAGGGCGATGCGGCCGCGGCGGCCGCGCGGCTCCTGGCACTCGCCGAACGCGTGTTGGAGCAATGGGTCGTGGCGCGCGGGGAAGTCCCCACGAACGCGGAACGCGAGGGCTTTCGCCTGCTCGCGCTGCACCGCCAGGGCGCGCAGGACGAACCCGGATTCAACGCCTGCCGCGAGACCTGCCGCGAGATCGCCTATCACTACAATCTCCTGCTTCACGAACCCACCCATGTGGAGGCTGCGCGGCGACAGGCCATGATGGCGCTGCTGGTGCGCCACTTGTCGCTGTTCGTGTCGGGCCGGCTCGAGGTCGCGCGGCTGGGCGACTTCTGCTGCGCGTCGCGGCCGCGTCGCACGGCGGCGGAAGACGACGTCCGGCCAGGCGTTTCATGACCTATCCCAACAAAGGCCCTGTCGACGGGGCCGTGAAAGAGCGCCCTCATGCCCACCGTACGCGGCTGTCACCTGCCTGACGATCTTCTCTACGACGTCGAGAACCACATCTGGTTCAAGGAGCTGCCCGACGGCAACGTCCGGCTTGGCATGACCACGGTGGCCACCGCCATGGCCGGCCAACTCGTTGCGTTCACGCCCAAGAAGGTGGGCCGCGACGTGCAGCCGGGCAAGTCCTGCGCGACGGTGGAGTCCGGCAAGTGGGTTGGTCCCGCCAAGTCGGCAGCCGGCGGCACGATTGTCGAAGTCAACGATGCGATGACCACCAAACCTTCGCTCGCCAACGAGGATCCGTACGACGCCGGGTGGCTCGTAGTGCTGAAGCCCACCGACTGGGCGCAGGCGAAGGCCACGCTCGTGCCGGGCACGCAGGTGGCCGCACCCTACGAGGCCAAGATGAACGCCGACGGCTTCGCCGGCTGCCAGTGCGCGCCGTGAGCAACGCCTTGCGCCGCGCGGGCGGCGGCGCACCCGTGCGCCGGCACGCGGTGGAGCTCGAAGAGAACGCGGTGCGCGTCGCGGGGCTGCTCAAGGCCGTCGCCAATCCCGCGCGCCTGGTCGTTCTCTGCCAGCTCGCCGAGGGCGAGCGCAGCGTGCGCGAGCTCGAACGCGTGGTCGGCCTGTCGCAGTCGGGCATCTCGCAGCACCTCGCGGTGCTGCGCCGCGGCGGCGTGGTGAAGAGCCGGCGCCACGGACAAACGGTGTTCTATTCGCTCGCGAGCCGCGACGTGGTCACGCTCATGGACACGCTGTACGCGCTGTTCTGCCGCAAGGAAGGCGCCCATGCCGGTTCGAAGCTTCGCGCCCGCGCCGCGTAGCGGCCGGTCAGGCGGCGGCTTGGACCTACGCTCGCCGCGCAGCGGCGGCCAGCGCCGGCAGCACGTCCGCGGCGATGCACGCGAGCGACTCGCGCACGACTTCGGTCGGCAACGCGCCAGCGCCGATCGATATCCCACTGTGTCATCCCAAGGAGCGAAGGCGACGAGGGATCTGTTTTACGCAACTCGCTGATTCGACGCGAAAGCAGATCCCTCGCTTCGCTCGGGATGACACGGTTATAGGGAGCAACGCGCGAATTTCAACAAGCTGCTAGCTTAGGGCTGCTCGGACGCCTTTTGCATCGACTTGCTGGACGCCCTTTGCATCGACCTGTCAGAAGTGGTACGCCCACTGCACGCCGAGCGACCACTCGTACATCTCGATCTTCTCCTGCATGTTGGCCGCTCCCGGCGGGAAGAAGCCGTTGATCAGGCTCGCGCCCTGCACGCTGTTGTTGAACGCGTACATGAAGGCGCCGGTGATCTCGTTGCGCCGGTCCACCTTCCAGCTCGCGCCCAGCGTGGCGTGATCCTTGATCACACCCGGGGCGAGGATGTTGAACGTTACGTCCTGCGGCTGGATCGGATTGTCCGAGTGGTTGTACCCGGCGCGCACCGTCCATTGCGCGTTGATTTCGTACTGCACCCCAAGCTTGAACACGTTGACGTCCTGCCAGCCGAAGCCGGCGCCGTTGCTGCCGCCCAGGCAGGTCGACGGATCGAGCTGCTGCGCGCACGAGTAGATGAGATCGCTGCGGTTGTGCACCGACTTCACGTCGCTGTAGTAGATGCGCTGGTAGTCGAGCGCGATCAGCCACCGCGGCGCGGGGCGAAAGGCGACACCGACACCCCAGTTCGACGGGATGTCGAAGCCGCCGGACTCGGCGAACAATCCCCGATAGTCGTCGAAGTTGCCCATGTCGATCTTCGACTGGTACGTGATGCCCAGGGCGATCTGCGGCGTGATCTCGCCGTAGTAGCCCACACGCACGCCCCATCCGGTCGAATCGTCGTAGCCGCGGTTGGTCACGTTGCCGGGGCTCGTCGACAGGAAGGGGTTGTCGAAGGCTTGCAGGCCCTCCATCCGGAAGCGCTGGTAGGCGAACAACGGAGCTACGCCGATC
>JADLEZ010000518.1 GCA_020845855.1 Burkholderiales bacterium | reverse complement strand
TGCTGGACGGTCTTGAACAGCGTCGGCAGCCGCCACAGCGTCTTCACGTCGTCATGGGTCGGCCACTTCGCCACCATCTCGGGTTTCGGCGAGTAGATCGGCTCGCGATGCAGCGGTACGCCGTCGGGGAAGTTCCACACCACGGCGCGCGCCTTGGCGTTGCCGAACGGCGAGCAGCCGTGCTTCATCGCCACGCGCTGGATTCCGCCGGAGAGGTCGGTCTTCCAGTTCCTGCCCTCCGCCTCCTTCTTCTCCTCGGCCGTGAGCTCGTTCCACCAGCCGAGCTTCTTCAGGAGGACGTGATCGAACTCGGGGTAGCCCGTCGTGATGTCCGAGCCCTTCGAATACACGCCGTCCTCGGCCAGCAGGTTGACGCCGTCCTTCTCGATGCCGAAGTTGGCGCGGAACGTGTTGCCGCCGTCCATCATGTGGCGCGTGGTGTCGTACAGGTTCGCCGAGCCCGGATGCTTGATCGCCGCCGTGCCGTAGCACGGCCAGGGCAGCCCGAAGTAGTCGCCGGTGAGGTCGTATCCGGTCTTCGCGTCCTTGCCGCCCACGGCCTTGAGCGTCCTGACGTCGAAGACATGCATGTTGCGCATGTGCGCCTGCAGGCGCTCGGGCGACTGGCCGGTATAGCCGATCGTCCAGCAACCGGCGTTGAATTCGCGCGTGATGTCCTCGATGTCGGGCTCTTCCATGCCTCCCTTCGCCTTCACGAGCTTGATGTTCTGCCGGCCTTCCCGCTTGCCGAGGAGCTGGTCGGCGAAGCCCAGCTTCTGCGCCAGCTGGTACATGATCATCTGGTCGGTGCGCGATTCGAACAGCGGATCGATCACCTTTTCCCGCCACTGCAGCGAGCGGTTCGAAGCGGTCACGCTGCCCGGACCTTCGAGCTGCGTCGCGGCCGGCAACAGATAGGCACCATCCTTGCGCACCATGGCGAACATGGCGGCGCTGGCCGACGGATACGGATCGATCACCACCATCAGGTCGAGCTTCTTCATCGCCTCGACCATTTCGAGGCCCCGGCTTTGCGAGTTGGGCGCGTGGCCCCAGTAGACCACCGCCCGCAGGTTCGGATCCTGGTCGATGTGCTCGTTCTTTTCGAGCACGGCGTCGGCCCACCGGGACACGGTGATGCCCGGCTTGTTCATCGTCCCGGGCGGGAACTGCGCCTCGAGCCACTTGAGGTCCACGTTCCACACCCGCGCCCAATGCTGGTAGGCACCCGGCGCGATGCCGTAATAGCCCGGCAGCGAATCCGGATTGGGGCCGATGTCGGTCGCGCCCTGCACGTTGTCGTGACCGCGGTAGATGTTGCAGCCGCCGCCGGGCTTGCCGATGTTGCCCAGGGCGAGCATCAGGACCGCGTTGGCGCGAACGCCCGCGTTGCCGTTGGAGTGCTGCGTCTGGCCCATCGACCAGACGATCATGCCCGGCCGGTTGTCGGCCAGGATCTTCGCCACCTCGTACATCTCCTTCTCCGGCACGCCGGTGACCGCCTCGACGGCCTGCGGCGTGTACTTCTCCATGACTTCCTTGCGCACCTGGTCCATGCCGTAGACGCGGTCATGGATGTACTGCTTGTCTTCCCAGCCGTTCTTGAAGACGTGATAAAGGAGACCAAAGAGGAAGGCCACGTCGGTGCCCGAGCGCACGCGCACGTACTTGTCCGCCTTGGCGGCGGTGCGCGTGAAGCGCGGGTCGGCCACGATCACCTTGCAGCCGTTCTCCTTGGCATGCAGCGTGTGCAGCATCGAGACCGGATGCGCCTCGGCCGCATTCGAGCCGAAGAACAGCAGCGACTTCGAGTTGTGCTCGTCGTTGTAGGAGTTGGTCATCGCCCCGTAGCCCCAGGTGTTGGCGATGCCGGCGACGGTCGTGGAGTGGCAGATGCGCGCCTGGTGGTCGGTGTTGTTCGTGCCGAAGAGCCGCACGAACTTGCACAGGAGATAGGACTGCTCGTTGTTGTGCTTGGACGAGCCGATCCAGAACGTCGCGTCCGCTCCGCTCTCCTTCCGGATCTGCAGCAGCTTTTTCGAGATCTCGTCGTAGGCCTGATCCCACGAGATGCGCTTCCACTTGCCGCCCTCGAGCTTCATCGGCGCCTTCAGCCGATGCGAGTCGTGCGTGATGCCGTGCTCGCGGATCGCGGCCCCCTTGGCGCAGTGCGCGCCGAGGTTGAACGGCGAGTCGAATACCGGCTCCTGGCGCACCCATACGCCGTTTTCGACCACCGCGTCGATGGCGCAGCCCACCGAGCAATGCGTGCATACCGTGCGCTTGATCTCGACCTTGTTCTCCTTCGCGTCCTGCGCTTCGGCCTTGCCGATGATGTTGAATGCCAGCTGGGACGCCACCGCACCGGCGCCAACGCTCAACCCGGATCGCTTGAGGAACGCCCTGCGGTCCAGCGTCTTGGGTTGCAGGGCGGACACGGCCCTGGCAAGCCGCCGCTGGGAAGATGCAGTGGAATCCGCTTTTCGCGTCAGCATGAGGGCTCCTCAGATCCTGGCGGTACGGTAGTAATCGTTGACATGTCGCGAAGCGTGATAGCCGCGCCTCGCGCGCTTGTCGTCGTCGTTGTCGAAGGCAGGCTGGGCCTTCGCGGCATTGTTGGCCACCATTGCCCCGGCCGTGACCGCGCCGCCGGCGCCAACGGCGAAGAGGAAGTTTCGTCGGGAAAGCCGCTTTGTCCGCTCGGTCATCGGTACGCTCCCCTGGTCTCCGTCATTGGAAAGACTGGTTCATCCGATCGGTACGCCGCGTTCCCGCGGCGAACAATTCGAAGGCGGTCCGCTCGAGCTCGAAGAAGGCCCGGGCGAAACGTGCCACCTGCTCGTAGAAGGTGCCGCGGCGCTGCTCGGCGATTGCATCGCACAGCGGATGCGCTGCCGGCGCAATCCAGCGGTTGAAAAAGCGCGCCTGGCGCGAAACGTCGCATTCCTGCGTCGCAATGAGATGCCGCATCACATCGCACAGAGCGGCAATGTGATCCTCCGGTTCATGGCTCGACGCATGGCGCGCGAGACCGAGCTCAACGAGCTCCGCCCGAAGCGCCACCAGCGGCACCTCGCTCGCGGAACGCACCGTATAGGCCGTGGTGTAGAGCGACACCGGCGACTTCCCCGTGCCGATGAATGCGCTGTCGTACGCCTCGCGCAGCGCCTCCGCATCGGCGTGCGCCGCGGCTTCGGTCAGCGTATGCCAGGTGTCACGCAGAACGGCGTCGTCTGCAGCGAGCCCTTCAGCACCGGCAATGCTTTCGAGCAGCGCCGGATCCGGCGGCGCGAAGAACAGCCGCGCGAGCAACCCGTAGAAGTTCGCGCGGGCGAGCTCCTCGGGCGGCAGTTCCTCGGGCGGCAGTGTTTCTACGAGATGCAAGCACGCCTCGTGTCTGATAGTCGAAGGTCGTGGCTTCGGCCTGGTTCTTCGCCATGTCCGCGACCATGGAGTCGCCGTACAAGCCGCTCAAGTCGCAATGCGCTCCCCAATACCCAACGCGTGCGAGGCATCAGGCCAGCCCCCGATCCTTCGGCGCGAGGAACGATTGCGGCCTGCTGCGCTTCTTTGGCTCCGGGTGGTAGTGGCGCTCGACGAAATCACCCACCCAATCGCGCATGGCATGCGGCATGGCAACCGAATCCACTTGCGCCCCACCGTCCATCCAGCGGCTTGCCTCGTCATAGCTCACGGTGACGTAGTGCGGTACGGCACGTTCTTCCTCCATGCGCCACAGCACGAAGACGTTGGGCACGGCCGTCGAAACGTTATGGAAGTAGCCCTGCGCTTCGGCGCGCCGCAGGACGATGTCGAAGGCCGGATACAGCCACTGCACGGTGTCCGGCTCGTTGACGATCACGCGCGGCTCGAGTGCGCCCGTGTAGCCGGGGAGCACGCCCGCAAGCTCCCATACCTCGCTTTGCCAGCGGCTCTCGATGACGCGGCGCTGCATGATGACCGCGACCCGCGTTCGCGATGTCGACGACGGAGCATTCGCTGCAGGGGGAGGCTCGTCATGCACCGCGCACCTCCGCCGTGGCAACGACAGGAGGCGAGGATATCGACGAAGCGCCCGTCGGAAGGCTCACGCGATCACGCGTATCGTCCAATGTCGTTCCCCACTCCATCGATGCCCGGCGCGCCCGCCTGTGCGGTGGGCTAGCGGAAACGCCAGCACGGTCCATTGCGGTGCAGTGTCCGTGGCCGGTCCAGGCGGGCGGTAGAGGGACAAACGGACAATCGCTGTAAGGAGTTCTTGACACCCCGGGCAAGCGCGATGGCTCGTAGCTTCGCGCGAGCGCCGATGTCTCGCCAGTCGGAGGCGGCTCGCCGACCGCGACACGATCGACGCGGCGGCCGCCCTGGATGCGCGCCTCGATGAACGCGCTATGCGCCCGAATGGTCGGTCCTGGACCAGCTTCTTCAGTATCGCAAGCGACTGACTCGCCGCGGTGTGGTCGAAGCGCACGCCCTCGCATTCCAACGCCCGCCGTAGAGCCGCGCACCTTCTCCGAAAGGCGCGCGGCGCGCGCAAGCGGACGTCGTGATCCGCCAGATGCCCAGCATCGCGCCGGGCCATGCGGTTACGCCGTATTCGATGCGATCCAGCGCGTTTTCACAAAAGTCGAGCGGCCTCGCCCTGTTGGGCCAACAACGCCAGCTCATCTCTCTCGCCGAGCTGCAGCATCTCGGCGCATGGAAGTTCAAGCTGAGGGCGAAGCGCTACGCGCACATCGCGCCCGAGAACTTGCGGGCAGCCGCGGCCAGACTTGCGACGTTTTCGTCTACAGTGCCGACGAGCGAAACGCCGCAGTCGCCGCAAACTGTTGATGGATTGGCTCCC
>JADLEZ010000517.1 GCA_020845855.1 Burkholderiales bacterium | reverse complement strand
GCGCGGCGCCGGGATCCGGTCGAGCAGGTCGGCGAGCAACCGGTCCGCCGTCAGGCCTTCGATCTCGGCGTCCGCGCTGGTGCCGATGCGATGGCGCAACGAAGGCAATGCGATCGCCTTGACGTCGTCCGGCGTGGCATAGGCGCGCCCGGCGGCGAGCGCATGGGCGCGCGCGCCGCGCACCAGCGAGATCGAGCCGCGCGGCCCGGCGCCGAGCGCGATGCCCGGCTGGCTGCGCGTCGCGCGCACGATCGCGACCACGTAGGCAACGATGCGCTCGTCGACCTCGACCATCGCCGCGGCGCGCTGGAGCGCAAGTATCGCCTGCGGCTCGGCGACCACGGCGACGTCGTCGACCCCGAGGTCGGCGCCGACCTTGCCCTGCGTCACGTGCTGCGTGAGCCGCACCTCCTCCTCGACGGCAGGGTAGTCGATGCGCACCTTGAGCAGGAACCGGTCGAGCTGCGCCTCGGGCAGCGGATAGGTGCCCTCCAGTTCGATCGGGTTTTGGGTGGCGAGCACCATGAAGGGCTCGGGCACGGCCATCGCCGTTCCCTCGAGCGTCACCTGCCGCTCCTGCATGACTTCGAGCAGCGCGGATTGCGTCTTGGCGGGGGCGCGGTTGATCTCGTCGGCAAGGAGCAGGTTGGTGAACACGGGACCGCGGCGGGTGACGAACTGGCCGCGGGCGTCGAACAGCGTGTGGCCGACCACGTCGGCGGGCATGAGGTCGGGCGTGAACTGGATGCGCGCGAAGCTGCCCGCGAACGCCCGCGCGAGCGCGCGTACGAGCAGCGTCTTGCCGAGTCCCGGTACGCCTTCGAGCAGCACGTGCCCGCCGGCCACGAGGGCAACGAGCGTCTGGTCGACGACGTCGTCCTGGCCGACGATCGCCTTGCCGATCGCGCCGCGCAGCGCGTCGAGGGTCTGTCTCGCCATCGAAAGTTGCAGGTCGGAAAGGGGCATCAGCGGGATACCGGTTCGTTGATCTTATGGGCGAGGTCGAACAGCGTGGCCATCGCGGCGGCGTACTGGTCGCCGGTGGCGGGCGTGCCCGTGAGCGCGAGTGCTACGTCCGCCTCACGCAGGCGGAGGCTGCGCGCCGCATCCGCCGCGGCGATGCCGCGCCGCGCGAGCTGCTTGTTCACGTTGGCGCGCGCGGCATCGAGCAGGATCGAATGCTCGCGCTGCCGCCACAGGAAGCGCCCGATCGCGCGCAGATGCGCGATCAGGCTGCGCCGTGGCTGCGCTGTCTCCGGCCGCAGCACGCCGAAGCGCGGCACGATCCGCCATAGCCAGAGGATGAACAGCAGGGCCGCGCTCGCGAGCAGCGCTCCCGCGTTGCTCCACAGCCACTCGAACAACGAGGGAACCGCGAGGCGTGTGAAGATGCGCACGTCGCCGTGGCGCTGGTGGGTGGCGACCAGCGCGAGGAGGATCTCGGCATGGTCGTCGCGGGCGAGCCCGTACTGGAAACGCCCGAGGCCGTTGACGAGCACCACGCGCCCCGCGCCGCGGTCGAAGGCGATTAGCTCGTAGCCCTGGTTGCCGCGGCGGTCCCGCTCGCCGCTCACCCGCCATGCCGGAGCGATCGAGCCGGGATACAGCTGCGGCCAGCGGTCGGAGCGCAGGAACAGATCGCGCCCGTAGCCCGGCACCTTGACGACGCGCCGCGGCGGTTCGCGGCGCGTCTGCTTCGCCTTGGCGCCGTCCTCTGCTTCCTCGTCCCGCGCCTCGGGTTGCGCGCCCTCCTGCCGATGCGGCGCGAGGCGCACGTCGAACGCCTCGAGCAGCGGATCGCTCGGGCCGACCCCGGATGCGTCCGCGATCAGCAGGCCCCCATCCTCGACCCAATCCAGGAGCGCGGCCATGCGCGAGGGCGTGAGATGGTATTGCCGCTCGCTCGACAGGATGACCGTGCCTCGGCTGGGCAACTCGCCGAGCGCCGCGGCCTCCTGCGAGGTCGTCACGCCAAAGCCGAAGCGCGCGAGCAGCATTTCGGTTGCGAGCCACGGGTTGCGCAACGCCGCCGGCTGTGGCCGGCTGCGCGCCTCGTAGAACTCGCGGTCGTGGGTGGCGAGGAACCAGGCGACGGTGAGCACGATGGCCGCGAACGCGGCCACCACGCTCCAGATCGCGGGGCGGGAAACGCTCATTGCGCGGCCCTGTCACCGAAATGGGCCGGCCAGCGCTCGCACAGCGCTTCGAGGTCCGCGCGCGGCGGCGGCCGATGCGCGTAGGCGGTGACGAGCCACGCATCGAGCAAGGCGCGAAAGTACGCGCCGCCGCCGGTGGACAGCGCCGGGGCCGCACGCCGCCAGCATTCGCCTTCGGTATCGCCATTGCGGAAGTCGACCCCGCCCGCGTGGATGAGCGTGACGAGCGCACCGCGGTACAGCAAGCTCAACGCCGCGCGCGCGTCGCCTGACGCGAGTGCGGCGCGGGCGGCTGCGGCGACGTCGGGCGGCAGGGAGGCGGGGCGTACGTCGAGGCCGAACAAGGTCGGGGGAATCACGCGCGGCGCGCGGCGGCGAAACCATCCTTCGTGATGCCTGATCATGAAATAGAGCGCCACGGCGAGCCCGGCAGCACCCGCGACCCAGATCACCACGCGGCCGGCTTCACCCAGTGCCTGGGCGATGCGCTTCATGAAGTCGCGGAGCGGGCGCAACCACGCCGGCGTGCTTGCACTCTCCCGTTCGCGGGTCACCCATCGCGAGCGGGTTTCCTTCGGCCCGAACACCGGATCGTCGAGCACCGCTTTGACCTCGCGCTTGACCGCGCCCGGCGGCAACGGCGTGGTCTCGATGCGGACCGGCGCCGCGGGATCGGCGGCGGCGGCGTAGGCCTCGGTATGCGGCAAGGCAAGCCCGAGGACCACGGCGGCGAGGGCTATCGGCGCGAGGTGCGCGCGCGCGCCGGCGTGGCGCTCGCTCATGCGCCGGAACTCGACTTCGAGATCCCAGCCCTCGAGCTCGCTGCGCCGGTTGAGGTAGAGGCTGAACCCGGCCCCGACGTAGTAGGGCTCGATCACCGTGTCGGCGACGAATGCGAGGACGTTCATGGCGTGGTACAGCGGGAGCGTGTCCGAGTCGGCGTAGACGAGGTTGGCGAGCGAGAACCACTGCCCGGTGTCCTCTGGGGTGAGCAACTGCGCGATGGCGAGCCCGCCCAGGATCCAGAGCGACGCGACATTCGCGCAGACGAACGTGAGCCATACCGCATGCCCGTAGGTGCGCACGCGGAGCACCCGGCGGCGCGCGCGCGCCGCGGCGCCGCGCTGCCCTTCGAGCTGCCAGATCGGGAGGAACAGCGATCGCGCCATGCTGAAGCGGAACGTGGTGAGTCCGGCCACGAGCCGCGTGCGCAACACGAGTTGCGGCAGCGCGCGCAGGACATCGCGCGTGCCCGGCAGCACTCCGAACATCGCCTGCGAGTAGACGTGCAGCAATACCCGGTCGTACAACGGCTTCAGCCACCATACGACCAGGAACGCGGCCGACGGGTACCGCCACAGCGCGACGCAGGCCACGAGCGCCACCGGCGCGTAGGTCACGAGCCACGCGCGCAGCAGCGCGCCGCGCCACGCGCGGAACATGGCGAAACCGAGGTCGAGCGATTCGAAGCCGTTGCGCGGCCGGAGCTC
>JADLEZ010000516.1 GCA_020845855.1 Burkholderiales bacterium | reverse complement strand
TCTGGTGCACGTCCTCGGCGAGGTTGGCGAGGTGCGAGAAATACGAGAACGAGCGCACGACGTGCAGCGTCGGCGCGATCGAGAGATCGTTCAGGAGCGCGGAGAACTCGTCGCGAATGCCGGGGGCACTTTGCGCGTCGGCGCGCCGGAAGCGTACCGCCGTCTGCCGAATCGCCTCGACGCGCGCGTACACCTCCTCGCCGGCACACAGGCGAACGACGTCGCCCAAGTAGCGGCCCAGGAGCCGCGTGTCGTCGCGCAGGCGAAGATCGAGATCGGTGAGGTCGTCGGGCATGCGGTCAGTATAGTCGCCGACCTGTCGGGTCCCGAGCTGCTGCGCACCGCGGTCACCGCCCTCGCGCCGGCCGCCGCGACGACACTGCCGGACGCACCGCTCGTGCCACTTGGCATCGAGGCGGCCCAGCGCGCCAAGTAATCCGTGAGCCTCATCGGAATCGCCGAGCATTCGCTGTGGCGGAAAGCGAGCGCTCGCCCAACCGATGGGCCTGGAACGGACTCCTACACAGTCGATCCCGCGACGAGATCCTCTTCGAGCTCGTCCGCACCCTCAACTCGATCGCCCACCGCCAAGTCGCTCCAAGGACTACGCCGCGCAGGACAAGCGGTTGGTCACCGAGGGCGGGTGCTGGTTCGTCAAGCCCGGCTGTGGCGATCATGAGCACGGGTTCAGGCCCCTCTCGAGCCGCCAGTTCATCGTGGACGGCTGCATCCTGTCGCGTCACACCGCCAACGAGACGCTGCAGCAAGCCGGTGTGCCGAAGAAGTTCTGACTTCACCCACTGGCGCATTCGCGCGCTGTGGCGGCCTGGTTCGATGAGAAGTAAGCGCTCGCCGGACGGCGTTCTTTGCGAACTGCTGTCTTTTTTGCCCGACCGAAGACGAGGCGGATCAACACAACCTACCGCCACCGGCGGTGCCGCCCCACGAGCGCGCCGTCGTCGTCGCGCATGGGTCAGATGCGGATGCAGACCTTCCCGAAATGTGTGCCGCTCTGGAGGTAGCGAAGTGCATCCACGGCGTGATCGAAGTCGAAGACGCGATCCACGACCGGCTCAAGGCTGTGGATTGTGACGGCACGATACATCGCCTCGCACGTGTCGCGCGGGCCAGCTGCGATTCCGTGGAGGCGTGCATTCTTGAGAAGGAACGGGATCATGTCGATCGAGATGCGGATCGGCTGTGGGTCGCCGATCCGAAGATCCGCCAGATAGCCGATCTGGCTGATCACGCCGCCGGGGCGCAACACGTTCACCGAGCGCTGGACGTCTCCGGCGACCTCGATCACATGGTCGACCCCCTCGCCACTCGTCAATTCCCGCACCCGCTCCTGCCACTCCGGGTGGGTCCGGTAGTTGATCATCTCCGAGGCGCCGAGCAATTGTGTCCGGGCGAGCTTCTCGTCGCTTGATGATGTGACGATCACCCGCGCCCCGCCCATGACCGCGAACTGGAGCGCGAACAGGGAAACTCCACCGGTTCCTTGAACGAGGACAGTCTGGCCCGGCTGCAGGTTTCCGAGCGTAAACAGCGCCTGTCAAGCTGTCGTTCCGGCCGCGTGCAGCGTTGCTGCTTGCTCCCAGGTCAGATGTTCCGGCACGGGAACCAGTCCCTCGGCGGAGAAGACACCGCACTCGCGGAGCACCCCGTCCAACTCGCCGCCGAGCATCGAACCGAAGTGAGCGAGGAGGCTATCACCGCGAAGCCACGTTTGGGCGAGAATCGGCGTAACGCGGTCGCCGCGCTTGACGCGCGTGACGCCGTCGCCGACTGCGAGCACCTCCCCGGCTCCATCCGAGACCGGAATGATCGGCAGCCGTTGCACTGGCGCGTATTGATTGTGGATCACCTGCAGGTCGCGTGAGTTCAAGGCTACGGCACGCAGGCGCACGAGTACCTCGCCAGGTCCTGGTTCCGGCTCCGGCCGCTCCACGAGCACAAGGCCGTCGAAGCCGAACTCCTGTAACTCCCAGACGCGCATCTCGCCCGCCTCAGCGCACCCGGAAAAACTGGGATAGGAGGACGCCATATCCAATGTCGGCCCTGCTGGTCGGGTTCGACCACCACACGAGTTCCGCGTGGATCTCGGCAATTGATACGCCCGGCAAGTCGTTCATCCGGATCTCCTGCATTGCACACAATCCCATCCTTCCTCCTGAGAATCTGTGAATCATTTCGATTCCGCACCGTTGGTGATGGCGCAGATGACCGCAACGCGGCGTAGTGTACCAACCGGGATCAGGCTCGCTGGTGGGGGCGTGCACTCGGTTTCGAGTGCCAGTAGCGGCAACCGGGTCGGTGAACGGCCTGCGGAGGCTGGAATGGGGTCGAAGCGGCTGCGAATCGCTCGCCGGTCAGGGCTGCCAGGCGAGGTTCAGGCTGCGCATGCGCATCAGGTTGTGCGCCATCGCGTGCCAGAGCAACACGCAGCGGGCCTTGGCAAGACCGCGCACGAGAAACTGACGCAGGCCTCGTCGGCGGACTTGTGCATTGGTACATTCGACGGTGGCCGCACGCTGCTTGTAGAGTTCCTTGCCTTGCTCGCTGGCCATGCGAACTCGCCACTGGATCATGTGCGCGCTGTCGGTGCTCTTGGATGCGAACGGGTCGATGTTCGGATCCCGGCTTCGGGGTGGTGGCATCAGGGGTTGCGTGCCATGCTTGGCGACTTCATCGAAAGCCTGCAATTTCGTGTAGCCACCATCGGCGAGCCAGTGCCCAGGGGTATGGCCATAGCGCTGACGGATCTGCTCGTGCATCGGCACCATCTCATTCATGTCGCTGCCGATGTTCATCACCTCGCCGCCACCGAGATGCTGCCGAGCTTCAGCTTTCCATCCCGATACTCCACCGCGAGCGTATCGCCGTGATGGGTGTTCACGATCGCCTCAAACATGGCGAGATTCAGGCGCGCGGAGCCCTTCCACTCGCCCACCGCTTTCGCGCCGTACTGCGCGCCCTGGAAATCGACGTTGAACTGATCGCCGTCGTAGGAAACGACCACCTCGAGGATCTTTCGGCGGCGGGGCTTGGGGAACACCTTGCGCAGCGTCGCGAACAGGGCCGGGACTTCGACGACCAAGTGCGGATTCGTCATGGCCGCTCCCGCGGAACGGCGCGCATCGCCTCCACGATCGCCTGCGTCTCGACACTCACGGTCGTCACGCGCGTTAGGAGGTCCTTGAAGACCTCCCGGACGACGCTTTCCCGGGTCGATCCCGACACCATCCTGAGCTTCGCGAGATATTGCTGGATGAGAACCTGGCTCATCGGGAGGTTCGCTTCACAGGAGAGCGGGCCGCCATCGATCGAATAGATTACCCGGCGGTCCCCGTGCGCCGGCGTGTTGGCGGACGCTCACACACTCGCGGACAAGCGAAGTGCGGCGGGAATGCAACAACTTGCCCCGGGAGGCAGGCTCACCGCGCGAGCCCCTTGAATGACCGGTGCCGGTGGGGATGGATGCGACGGCCCGGCGCGGTCCGAGCGCAAGCCTCGGCACCGGTATACCCATGACGCATTAGCGGTTATCCTATCCGTGCCCCGCACGCCGCTCGACCTTCGGCGACGCGTATGCGGGTTCAATGGGGAGGAGATGATTATGCGAGGCTTTA
>JADLEZ010000515.1 GCA_020845855.1 Burkholderiales bacterium | reverse complement strand
TCTGGTGCACGTCCTCGGCGAGGTTGGCGAGGTGCGAGAAATACGAGAACGAGCGCACGACGTGCAGCGTCGGCGCGATCGAGAGATCGTTCAGGAGCGCGGAGAACTCGTCGCGAATGCCGGGGGCGCTTTGCGCATCGGCGCGCCGGAAGCGCACCGCCGTCTGCCGGATCGCCTCGACTCGCGCGTACACCTCCTCGCCGGCACACAGGCGAACGACGTCGCCCAAATAGCGGCCGAGGAGCCGCGTGTCGTCGCGCAGGCGAAGATCGAGATCGGTGAGGTCGTCGGGCATGCGATACCGCGCGAACGCACGCGAGGCCGGGGGGCGTGCCCCCGCCTCGCGCGCCACGTGCTCCGTTCAGCGGTGGTACTTCGTGTACAGCTGGGTCCAGCGGGTCACGATCTGCGGCCGATGGGCCGTCAGCCACTTCACGTCGCGGTCGACCCATTTGATGTCGGCGGTCGGCGGCAGCCACTTCAGCGTGTACGGGCGTGACGTCGTCATACGAACGGTGCCGTTGCCCTGCGCGAATGCAACCTGGCCCTCGGGACTCATGATGTAGTCGATCACCTGCTTGGCGAGCTTCCCGTGCGGCGCGCCCTTGACCACCGCGGTACCGAACGCGGAAGCGCTCGTTCCCTCTTCCGGGTAGACGAGCCGCGTATGCGTCGCCCCTGACTTGAGTATGGCCGCGATGCCGTCCTCGTACGTGAGTCCGACCGCGTACTCCCCGTCCTCGACGCTGTTGAACGCCGCCGACGAGTTGGTCGAGATGACGAGGCCGTTCTTGAGCAGTGCTTCGACGTAGTCCCAGGCTGCCGGCGAGTCGTTGCCATACACAGCCATGATGTTGCTGAGGTTGTTCCACGCCGAGGAGGACCCCGTCGGGTCGGCCATGATGATCTGCCCCTTGAGCTTCGGGTTCAGCAGGTCCTTGTAGCCCTTGATGCTGACGCCGAGCTTCTTCTCGAGGTCCTTGTTGACCGCAAACGCCACCGTCGAGATATGGTCGACGTTGTACATGCCGTTGGGCGAGCGGTAGGCAGGAAGGCGCTCGACGTTCTCATTGGCCGACAGCCACTTCTCGAAGATGTCGGAATGCTTGTCGCCATCGGCGACGTCGAGGCCGCCCCACATCATGTCACCTTGCGGGTTGCCCTTCTCCGAGCGCATGCGCGTCGTGAGTTCCCCGGCGCTGCCGTTGACGACCTCGATCTCGATGCCCGGGAACCGTTTCTGCAACAGGCCGCGCAGCACCTTGAGGTCGTTGTCGGTCATGCTCGAGTACAGGACCAGATGGTTCTGCGAAGCGTCTGCCGCCAATGCCGCGCCGCCAGGGGCGCCCGCGACAAGCACCGTCATCGCAAAAACTGCGGCGATGTGCGCTAGCATCCCACTTCTCTTCGATCCATGCATACTTCCTCCTCGGTTCTATCGAGTGAATACCCCGTCGGATTCCGGCGGGCCCGGGGCGCCGATCCGGATCCTATACCGTGACTTCCTCTTCCTTGGTGATGGCCAGGTAGACGAGCAGCACCAGTGCCGTCAGAACGCTCAGGATGGACGCGAACGCCGCTGCCATGCCGTAGGAACCCCGACTGATGGCGACGTACGCCGCCATCGTCAGCGTGATCGTCTTGTTGTTGTACAGGATGATACCAGCGGAAAATTCGATGACGACCATGACGAAGCTGATCACCGCGCCGGAGCGTATGCCTCGCGACATCATCGGCAGCGTCACATGCACGAACGAATGGAACCGGCTCGAGCCCAGGCTCCGCGCAGCCTCCTCGAGTGACGGAGATATCTGCATCAGCGTTGCGCTGGCAGATCGGATCGTGTACGGCATGCGCCGGACGACGTAAGCGATGATCAGAATGGCGGCCGTGCCGCTGATGGCCAACGGCGGCCCGTTGAAGGCGATCACCAAGCCGATCGCGATGACGGCGCCCGGCAGGATGTACGGGATCATCGACAGCGTGTCGAGCGTGTTGTTCAGCACGTTCGGCCTTCGCACGACGAGATACGACAGCACAACCGAGATCGCAATGATGATCAGCATCGACAGGGCCGCGTACTCGAGCGTGTTGATGGTGGCGCGCACCAGCAGGTGGTCCCAAGCGCTCTGGTAGCTGCCGAGCGAGAACCCCGGCTTGAAGATCGTCTGCGTGTTGTTGCGGAACGACAGGTAGAAAATGTAGATCTGCGGCAGCAGCGCCAGCCCAATCAATCCGTACATGTAGGCGTAGATGAACATGCCGCCGATGCCGCGCGGCTTCTTCTTCGGAATCGGCCGGCTCGCGCGCAGCGTGAAACGGAACTTCCCGGCGACATACTTCTGCAGCAGGAACAGCGCGCCGGTGACAACCAGCCCGACGATGCCGATCGCCGCGGCGAAATTGTGGTTCTGGCCGATCTCGCCGAGATACTGGTTGTAGAGTTCGACGGTGAACGTGCGGAAGCCCTGACCGATCAAAAGCGGGGTACCGAAGTCTGCGAAGGACCTCATGAAGACGAGGAGCGACGCGGCGAGCAGCGTGGGAATTGTCAGGCGCAGCATCACGTCGATGACGCGCTTGACGCCGGTGCTGCCCATCAGCGCGGCCGCCTCAAGCAGCGACGAGTCGATATTGCGAAATGCGCTGTTCATGAAGATGGAGATGAGCGGAAACATCTTCAGCGTCAGGACCAGCACGATCCCGCTGAACCCGTAGATGCTCGGCACGTCGATCGGGGAGATCGATTGGATGAAGTTCGTGATCAGTCCGTTGCGGCCGAGCAGGAGAATCCACGCGTACGCGCCGATGAACGGCGCCGACATGATCGAAAGCACGGCGCCGATGAACAGCATCCTTGCGCCACGAAGCTCGTAATACGTGTAGAAATACGAAAATGGCACGCCGACGAGCAGCGAGACGATCGTCGTGGCGCCACTGACGACGAGGCTGTTGAGGATCGTCCCGAAGTAGTAAGGATTCGCGAAAAACTTGACGAAATAGACCGACGACAGCGCGCCGGAGTCGTCATACACCGCGTTGCGCAGGACCCCCCACAGCGGATAAACCAGGAACAGGCCGAACAACATCAGGATGAGCAGCGACATGTAATGCCAGAGCGTCAGCTGCAGACGCGCGGGAGGCGCGGCGGCGCGCGCTGGCAGGGCCTCGGCACTCATCGGTCAGACATCAGCTTGCGGTCGCGGATGCGCCGAGCGATAGGTTCTGCGTTCCGTCCTGCGTGTAAACGTTGATGTTGCGCGGGTCGATGTGCAAGCCCACTTCCGAGCCCGGCTTCAACGGGCTCTGGAAATCGGAGCGCAGGACGAGTTCGACGATCGTGCTGTCGGCAAGGCGGCAAGTGTAGTGCGTGTCGCGCCCGAGGAAAGTGCGGCCGGTGATCAGTGTGGCGATGCCGCTGCTGTCGCGGGCGCCGACGTGCAGGTGTTCCGGGCGCACCGACACCTGCACGGCACGCGCGGAGCCCGCCGCGACGCTCGAGGGTGGCAACGCGGTGGCGACCCCTGCGACGGTGAGCACCGGCGTGTCGCCCTCCACCGCGAGGGTTCCGGGCAGAATGTTGTTGGTTCCGAAGAAACCCGCGACGAATGTGTTGCCAGGGCGCGAGTACAGGCTCGCCGGCGTCCCGACCTGCTGGATGACCCCGTCCTTCATCACCGCGATGCGATCGGAGACGGCCATCGCCTCTTCCTGATCGTGGGTGACATAGACGGTGGTGATCCCCACGTTGCGCTGGATGTCGCGGATCGCTTCGCGCATCTCGATGCGCAGTTTCGCGTCGAGATTGGATAGCGGCTCGTCCATCAGCAGCACGCCTGGAGACGTTACCAGCGCGCGCGCGAGCGCGACGCGCTGCTGCTGGCCGCCGGACAGATGATCGGGACGGCGGTCGGCCCAAGCCGCCATTTGCACGAGTTCGAGGTACTCGCGCGCCTTCTTCGTCCGCGCCGAACGCTCCTCCTTCTGGTTGCGCAGGCCGAATTCGACGTTCTGCTGTGCCGTGAGGTGCGGGAACAGCGCGTAGTCCTGGAAGACCATGCCGATGTGGCGCTTCGCAGGGTCCATGTCGTTGATGCGGGTCTCGTCGAAGTGGATGTCACCCGCCTCGATGGTGTTGAACCCCGCAATCATGCGCAGCAGCGTCGTCTTGCCGCAGCCCGACGGGCCGAGGAGCGTGTAGAACTCCCCTGACTCGACCTCCAGCGACATCCCGGCTATCACGGTGACTGCCCCGTATCGCTTGACCACGTCGCGAACGCGAATCCTTACACCTGACAAACCAGTCCTCCAAGGGGGCGATTTTCGGAGCGCCGACTCGGGACACTGGCGCCGCCCTGCATACTCCTGGCGTTCATGCCTCCATCCACGGCCCGAGGTCGGTGCACGCGATGAGGAAACTCGCGCCAGCGGATGCGACGGCGGACGTGCGACCAAGCCCTTGCGAAGCTATCACACATCGTGGAATGCGCTCAAGGCTGACTGGCTGCCTGTCGTTCGGGTCGCCGCGACGGGAGTGTCGCTGCGACCGGCGATCGCAAGCCTCGGCACCGGTATACCCATGACGCATTAGCGGTTATCCTATCCGTGCCCCGCACGCCGCTCGACCTTCGGCGACGCGTATGCGGGTTCAATGGGGAGGAGATGATTATGCGAGGCTTTA
>JADLEZ010000514.1 GCA_020845855.1 Burkholderiales bacterium | reverse complement strand
CTTGGAGCCGGTGCCGGCCATCTTGAACTTGCCCGACCCGGCCTTCTTCGCCGCGTCCACGTACTCCTTCGCGTTCTTGTACGGGCTCTCGGCGTTCACCCACAGGATGAACTGGTCGAGTGCGAGCATGCTCACCGGGGTCAGGTCGCGCCAGTTGAACGGCACGCCGGTCGCGAGCGGCGTGGTGAAGAGATTCGACAGCGTGATGATGATCTTGTGCGGGTCGCCCTTGGCGTCCTTGACGTAGAGGAAGCCCTCCGCCCCGGCGCCGCCCGGCTTGTTGACGACCACGATCGGCTGCTTCATCAGGTTGTGCTTCTGGATGATGGCCTGGCTCAGCCGTGCCATCTGGTCCGCGCCGCCGCCGGTGCCGGCGGGCACGATGAACTCGACGCTCTTGGTCGGCTCCCAGCCGCCCTGAGCGTGCGCCGGCGAGATGGTAAACGCTGCTGCTGCTGCGGCGGCGACGACCGCGCGCAGGGTTCCGCTGCTGAGTGTCATGGTGCTCCTCCAGTCAAGAGTGCTCGACGCGCTATCCCCGGCTGCGCGCCCGCGGCTGGTCGGGATGACCGCCAGCCGTTCTCGGCGCGCGCCGCAATTCTCGCGAAAAATGCCGCGTCCCACGATTGACGCCGGTCAAGAAAAGCCGCTACGCAGCGCACGCTCAGCGCTCCGGGGCCGACTCGGAAGGCCGGACCTCGTGCAGCCCTTTCCCGGCTCTGCGCCGGGCGAGCCAGGCGCCGAGGACGACGACGAACGCCGCGCCGGCCAGGCCCACGAGCGCCTCCAGGCTGATGCCCGCGATCACCGGCTTCTCGTTCACGTGCTCGAACGTGGCCTTGACCCACTCGCCGATCGCCGGATCGGCGACCGCCATCTCGCCGGCCACGAAGCCGAGCAGGCCCGCGCCGATCGTAATGATGATCGGCCAGCGCTCCATCAGCTTGAGGAGCAGCGTCGATCCGAAGATCACGAGCGGGATCGAGATCGCCAGGCCGAGGATGAGCAGGAGCAGGCTGCCGCCCGCCGCCGCGGCCACCGCGATGACGTTGTCGAGGCTCATGACCAGGTCGGCGATCAGGATCGTCTTGATCGCCTTGATCAGGCTGTCGCTCGCGTCGATGTCCTCGCCGCCCTCCTCGGGCAGGAGCAGCTTCACGCCGATCCACAGCAGCAGCACCGCCCCGATCAGCTTGAGCCAGGGCAGCGTGAGCAGTGCGACCGCGAAGATCGTGAGCACGATCCGCATCACGATCGCGGCGCCGGAGCCCCACAGGATCGCCTGCTTCTGCTGCTTCGCGGGCAGCGAGCGCGCGGCGAGCGCGATCACCACCGCATTGTCGCCGGACAGGATGAGGTTGACGCCGATGATCTTGGCGAGCCCGAGCCAGAAGGCTTGCGTCAGAACCTCATCCACGAGCGGCGTCTCCGTCCGGTCGGTGCGGGAAAGTGCGCCGCATTGTAGCGCGAGCCGTGCGCCGGTCGCCGCGCCGCCGCCTCAGAAGAGCCCCACCACCTTGCCGTCGACGACGTCGATCTTCACCGCCGAGGGCACCTTCGGCAGCCCCGGCATCGTCATGATGTCGCCGCAGATCATCACCACGAACTCGGCCCCCGCCGACAGCCGCACCTCGCGGATGTTCAGGACGTGGCCTTCCGGCGCACCGCGGAGGTTCGCGTCGGAGGAGAACGAGTACTGGGTCTTGGCGACGCAGATCGGGTAGCGGCCGTAGCCGTCGTCCTGGAGCTTCTTGATCTGCGCGCGCACCTTGGCGTCCGCAGTGACCTCGCCCGCGCGGTAGATCTTCTTCGCCACCTTGTTGATCTTGTCCCAGAGCGTGTCGGCGTCGTCGTAGACGAACTGCATGGTCGAGGGCTGCGCGCACAGCTCGACGACCGCCCGCGCGAGATCGGCCGCGCCCTTGCCGCCCTCGCCCCAGTGCGTCGCGAGCACGACCCGCACGCCCATCTTTGCCATCCGCGACTTGAGCAACTCGATCTCCGCCGCAGTGTCGGTGTTGAAGCGGTTGATCGACACCACGCACGGGATACCGTAGTGCTTCTGCACGTTCTCGACGTGGCGCTCGAGGTTCACCAGCCCCTTGCCGAGCGCGTCGAGGTTCTCCTGGGTGATCGTCTTCAGGTCCTGTCCGCCGTGGTACTTCATCGCGCGCACCGTCGCGACGATCACGGTCGCGCTCGGCCGCAGCCCGCTCTTGCGGCACTTGATGTCGATGAACTTCTCCGCGCCGAGGTCGGCGCCGAACCCCGCCTCGGTGACCACGTAGTCGGCGAGCTTGAGCGCGGCCTTGGTGGCGATGACCGAATTGCACCCGTGCGCGATGTTCGCGAACGGGCCGCCGTGGATGAACGCCGGGTTGTTCTCTAGCGTCTGGACGAGGTTGGGCTTGAGCGCGTCTTTGAGCAGCACCGTCATCGCGCCGTGCGCCTGCAGGTCGCGGGCGGTGACCGGCTTGTGGTCCCGGGTGTAGCCGATCACGATGTCGCCGAGCCGCTTCTTCAGATCCTCGACCGAGGTCGCGAGGCAGAAGATCGCCATCACCTCGGAGGCGACCACGATGTCGAAGCCGTCCTGGCGCGGGTAGCCGTTCGCCGGGCCGCCGAGCGCGATCGTGATCTCGCGCAGGCTCCGGTCGTTCATGTCGAGGACGCGCTTCCAGGTGACGCGCCGCACGTCGATCCCGAGCTCGTTGCCGTGGTTGATGTGGTTGTCGATCATCGCCGCGAGCAGGTTGTTCGCGAG
>JADLEZ010000513.1 GCA_020845855.1 Burkholderiales bacterium | reverse complement strand
TACGTCGGCGAGGACGTCGAGAACATCATCCAGAAGCTCCTGCAGAAGTGCGACTACGACATCGAGAAGGCGCAGCGCGGGATCGTGTACATCGACGAGATCGACAAGATCTCGCGCAAGAGCGACAACCCGTCGATCACCCGCGACGTCTCGGGCGAGGGCGTGCAGCAGGCGCTGCTGAAGCTGATCGAGGGCACCATCGCGAGCGTGCCGCCGCAGGGAGGCCGCAAGCATCCCAACCAGGAGTTCGTGCAGGTCGACACGACCAACATCCTGTTCATCTGTGGCGGCGCGTTCGACGGTCTCGAGAAGATCATCCGCCAGCGCACCGCCAAGACCGGCATCGGCTTCGGCGCCGAGGTCGCGAGCCCGGAAGACCGCAAGAACATCACGCTGCTCTTGCGCAACACCGAGCCCGAGGACCTCATCAAGTTCGGCCTGATTCCCGAGTTCGTGGGCCGGTTGCCGGTGGCGGCCACGCTCGACGAGCTCGACGAGGCGGCGCTGATCCAGATCCTGGTCGAGCCCAAGAACGCACTCATCAAGCAATACCAGAAGATGTTCCGGATGGAAGCGGTGGAGCTCGAGATCCGCGAGCCCGCGCTGCGCGCCATCGCGCGCAAGGCGCTCGCCCGCAAGACCGGCGCCCGCGGCCTGCGCTCGATCCTGGAACAAGTGTTGCTCGACATCATGTACGACCTGCCCTCGCTGTCCAACCTCGCGCGCGTGGTGGTCGACGAGTCGACCATCGCCAACGACGGCACGCCGCTGCTCATGTTCGCCGACCCACCCAAGATGGCGGCGGCGCACTCGTAACCGGCTGTTTTACAAGGAAAGAGGGCGGTCTAATCCGAATGGTGGCTTGACAGGCCGCCGCGGTGCCCCCACTTTTGCTCCGGCATCCTCCTTTCGAAGGCTGACATGTCCCAGGAAACGAATTCCCCGACCGACTTGGCCGCACTGCCCCTCCTGCCGCTGCGCGACGTGGTCGTGTTCCCGCACATGGTGATCCCGCTGTTCGTCGGCCGCCCGAAGTCGATCAAGGCGCTCGACATGGCGATGGAGGCCGGCAAGCACATCCTGCTCGTCGCCCAGAAGCAGGCGGCCAAGGACGACCCAGGCGCCGAGGACCTGTATGCCATCGGCAGCATCGCCACGGTGTTGCAGATGCTGAAGCTCCCCGACGGCACGGTGAAAGTGCTGGTCGAGGGCACGCGGCGGGCGCGCATCGCGAGCATCGTCGACCGCGGCGAGTTCCTGATCGCGCAGGCGGTGGCGCTGGCGGGCGACCCGGGCGGCACCAACGAGGTCGAGGCGATGCGCCGGGCGTTGCTCGCGCAGTTCGACCAGTACGTCAAGCTCAACAAGAAGATTCCGCCGGAGATCCTGACGTCGATGGCGGGCATCGACGATGGCGGGCGCTTGGCCGACGCCATCGCGGCGCACCTTCCGCTCAAGCTCGAGCAGAAGCAGCAGATCCTCGAGATGAACGAGGTCGGCAAGCGGCTCGAGCATCTGCTCGGCGTCATCGAGGGTGAGGTCGACATTCTGCAGGTGGAAAAGCGCATCCGCGGCCGCGTCAAGCGGCAGATGGAGAAGAGCCAGCGCGAGTATTACCTCAACGAGCAGGTGAAGGCCATCCAGAAGGAGCTGGGCGAGGGCGACGAGAACGCCGATCTCGATGAGATGGAGAAGAAGATCAAGTCCGCGCGCATGTCGAAGGAGGCGGAGGCGAAGGCGCTGAACGAGCTCAAGAAGCTCAAGATGATGTCGCCCATGTCCGCCGAAGCGACCGTCGTGCGCACGTTCATCGACACGCTGACTTCGCTGCCGTGGCGCAAGAAGAGCAAGATCAGCAAGGACTTGGCGCACGCGGTGAAGGTGCTCGACACCGACCACTACGGACTCGAGAAGGTCAAGGACCGCATCATCGAGTACCTCGCGGTGCAGCAGCGCGTGGATCGCCTGAAAGGCCCGATCCTGTGCCGCGTGGGGCCGCCCGGGGTCGGCAAGACGTCGCTCGGCCAGTCGGTCGCGCGCGCGACCGGCCGCAAGTTCGTGCGCATGTCGCTGGGCGGCGTGCGCGACGAAGCCGAGATCCGCGGCCACCGCCGGACCTACATCGGCTCGATGCCGGGCAAGATCCTGCAGAACATGACCAAGGTCGGCGTGCGTAACCCGCTGTTCCTCTTGGACGAAGTGGACAAGATGGGCCAGGACTTCCGCGGCGACCCGTCGTCGGCGCTGCTGGAGGTGCTAGACCCCGAGCAGAACGACACCTTCGTCGACCACTACGTCGAGGTCGAGTACGACCTGTCCGACGTGATGTTCGTGGCCACGGCGAACAACATGAACATCCCGGCGCCGTTGCTGGACCGGATGGAGGTGATCCGCCTGTCGGGCTACACCGAAGACGAGAAGATCGCCATTGCCAAGCAGTACCTGCTGCCCAAGCAAATGAAGAACAACGGCATCAGGGACGACGAGCTGCACGTCTCGGAGTCGGCGCTGCGCGACATCGTGCGCTACTACACGCGCGAGGCCGGGGTGCGCAACCTGGAGCGCGACATCAGCAAGATCTGCCGCAAGGTGGTGAAGGCGCTGCTGCTCAAACAGAGCGAGGGCAAGGCGCGCAAGGCGAAGAACCCGATCGAGGTCGCGTCCAAGAACCTCGACAAGTACTTGGGCGTGCGCCGCTTCACCTACGGCATCGCCGAGAAGAAGAACCAGGTCGGCCAGGTGACCGGCCTCGCCTGGACCGAGGTCGGCGGCGACCTCCTGACCATCGAGGCGGTCGCGCTGCCCGGCAAGGGCAAGACCACGTCCACCGGCAAGCTCGGCGACGTGATGAACGAGTCGATCGCTGCCGCGCTGTCGGTGGTGCGCCATCGCAGCAGAGAGCTCGGCATCAAGGAGGACTTCTATACCAAGACCGACCTGCACATCCACTTGCCCGAAGGAGCCACGCCGAAGGACGGTCCGTCCGCGGGCGGCGCCATCGTGACCGCGATCGTGTCGATATTGACCGGCATCCCGGTGCGTTGCGATGTGGCGATGACCGGCGAGATCACGCTTCGCGGCGAAGTGCTGCCGATCGGCGGCTTGAAGGAGACGCTCCTGGCGGCCGGCCGCGGCGGGATCAAGACGGTGCTGATTCCGGAAGAGAACGTGAAGGATCTCACCGAGATTCCGGACGAGATCAAGAACCGCCTGGAGCTGCATCCGGTGCGCTGGATCGAGCAGGTGCTGGAGCGCTCGCTCGAGCGCCAGCCCACTCCGCTCGCGGAAGAGAAGGAAGCGAGCGAGACGCCGGCCGTGCCGCCTGCATCCGCGGCGGACGACAAGGCGGCGGTGCTCAAGCACTAACGGGAGGAGATCACTGCCGCGTGGGCACAGATCGTGCTCGCGTGGCGGCCGCACTTTCGACTGTTGCATTCGCGTCGACGACGCGCGCGCAACGGTCGCCGCGCATCAATCCCGTTTCTTCAATCGGTTTCGCGTGCAAGTTCGCGCGCAACGCGAAACGTATCGTGAACATCGCGGCTGTTTGCGCGCGATCGTCCTTGACACTGCGAAATCGCGAGCGTTATAAAGAATTCTCCTGCGCTTCACTCGAAGCCAAGCCCGATCCAGGTCCGCAAGTCCAGCAAGTCACAGGGAGAAGTTTTCGTGAACAAATCCGATTTGATCGACGCGATCGCGAAGCACGCCGACATCTCGAAGGCCGCCGCGGGCCGTGCGCTGGACGCGACGGTCGACGCGATCTCGGTCTCGCTCAAGAAGGGCAAGATGGTGACGCTGGTCGGCTTCGGCTCGTTCTACGTCGGTCGGCGCAACGCCCGCGCGGGCCGCAACCCGCGCACCAACGAGCCGATCAAGATACGTGCCGCCAAGGTGCCCAAGTTCCGTGCTGGCAAAGCGCTCAAGGATGCGCTAAACTAACGGGCTTCGCGCCAGGAACGTCAAGTCGGCAGCAAGGGTGCTTAGCTCAGTTGGTAGAGCGTCGCCCTTACAAGGCGAATGTCGGGAGTTCGAGCCTCTCAGCACCCACCACATCGCCGTTCGCGTCCGGGCGCCCGCCAGTTTCGGCACGGGGAGTGGTAGTTCAGTTGGTTAGAATACCGGCCTGTCACGCCGGGGGTCGCGGGTTCGAGTCCCGTCCACTCCGCCAACCCATGTCCTCGAAACGGCCCCGCCAGCACGGGGCCGTTTCGTTTTGCGCCGGGGCGCACATCACCACGAGGTCGGGCCCGTCACCTTCGGCGAGCCAGCCCTTCGCGACCATCTCGTCGCGCGTCGCCTTGTCCGTCATATAACGGTGGTTGGCGTCGGGCCGGTTGCTGAAGACGCGGTAGACGTCGATCGTGTTCGCGGGACACACGCCGGCGTTGGGCAGGATCATGTGCATGAACGCGGGGTCTTCGAGCACGAAGCTCGGGCTCTTCTGGCCGGTGGCATTGCACTCGATCGTGCCGCGCCCGAAGAAGTGCGAGTCGCCCAAGGCGGGCGGGATGTAGTAGCGACACACCGGCGATGACGCGGCCGCCGCCGACGCGTACACCGGAAACGACTTGCCGGTGCGTGTTCACCCTTTGATGGCGACGCCGGCGTCGAGCTTCGCGATCTCGTCGCCGACGTAGGTGAAGAAGTAGTGACCGGAAACGGCGAGCCCGGTATCGGCGTCAGCGCTCCGGAGGTCGCATCGGCACGAAAGCCCGAGAGGTTTCCGGACAGCAGGTTCGCGGTGTAGACGAATTGGCCCGAAGCGGCGACAGCCACCGCGAGAGGATTGTCGCCGGTGGGTTGCCGCGACCCGACGGCGGTGAGAGCTCCGGTTGGTCCGATCGCATACGCCGACACGCCGCTCTGCTCCGCGAATCCCCACGTTACGTACACGAAACGGCCAGTCGGATCGACCGCGACGCCCTTGGCGATGTAGTTGTTGGTGGAGACGGGCGAGCCGATCGCCGACAGCGCGCCCGACGCGGGGTCGATGCGATACGCCTGAAGTCCGATTCCGGCGACATACAGATACTTGCCGGTCGGATCGGCCGCCATCGCCCACGGCCGGTCAGGGGCCGCGAAAGGCGAACCCGGGATCGGTGTGAGCGCGCCGGTTGCGATGCTCATGCGCCACGCACTGACGGAGCGCCCGGTGTTGTTGGCCGCGTACACGAATCGTCCGGAGCCGTCCGTAGTGACCTCGAACGGCTCGCTGCCAGCCGGGAATGGCGAACCGGGGACCGGCGCCAGCACGCCCGTCGCAGGGTCGATTGCGAATCCCGAGACGTTGTTGCTGTCCTGGTTGGCGGGATGGTGTCAACCGCTGGGCGCGCCTTCAGCGCGCGTTAAGCCGCCCATGTATAATCTCGCCAAAACAAGAAGTTAACCGGATACCCAAGTCCGGCTACCAAGGGGCGAACGTGGGTTCGCCTTTTTTGCTCCCGAAGGCCCGTCATGTTCGATCTCGTCCATAAGCACAAGCGCGTCGCGCAAGGCATCCTGTTCCTGATCATGGTGCCGTTCGCGTTCTTCGGCGTCGACTTCTACTTCCGCGGCGCCAGCGACGATGGCGCGGTGGCCACCGTCGGCGGCGAGAAGATCACGATGAACGACTATCAGGATGCGGTGCGCGAGCAGACCGAGCTCTTGCGCCAGCAGATGGGGAAGAACTTCGACCCGCGCATGTTCGAGAACCCGGAAGTGCGCTTCGCGCTGCTCGAGAACCTCATCAACCAGCGCCTGATCGCCGCCAAGGCGAGCAAGGAGCACTTCCGGGTGACCGACGCGCAGTTGCGCGAGGTGCTCGCCTCCTCGCCGGCGTTCCAGGAGGACGGCAAGTTCAGCAACGACCGCTATCGCATGTGGCTCGCGGCGCGGGGCTGGACGCCGCTGTACTTCGAGCAACGGGCCCGCCAGGATCTGCTGAGCGGCGCCGTGCAGGATCCGGTCGGGGGCGCGAGCTTCGTGGCGCTGCCGTCGGCGACCCGGTTCCTCAACTTGCTCGAGCAGCAGCGCGAAGTGGCACTCGCTACCGTGGACATGGAGCCGTACTTCAAGGACGTCAAGGTCGACGAGGCGCAGGTCAAGGATTACTACGACAAGAATCCCACGGCGTTCCAGGTGCCCGAGCAGGCGCGCATCGAGTACGTGCTTCTCACCCAGGACGCGCTCACGGCGCAGGCGAGCGTGGACCCGGCGGAGGTCAAGAAGCAGTACGAGGCGAATGCGCGGCAATACACCGCACCGGAGGAGCGCTCCGCCTCGCACATCCTCATTCCGGTGAAGCCCGACGCTACCGATGCCGAGAAGGAAGCGGCGAAGAAGCTCGCCGAGGAGGTCTACGCAAAGGCCAAGGCCAACCCGGCGAAGTTTGCCGAGCTCGCGAAGCAGTATTCGAAAGATCCGGGCTCCGCGGAGCAGGGAGGCGACCTCGGCAGCTTCGGGCGCGGCGCCATGGTCAAGCCGTTCGAGGACGCCGTATTCGCGGCCAACCTGAACGACCTGTTGCCGCCGGTGCGGTCCGACTTCGGCTGGCACGTCATCAAGGTGACCGGCGTGCGCCCCGCGCGTACCCAGCCCTTCGAGGAAGTGCGCGCGCAGATCGAGGGCGACCTCAAGAAGCAGAAGGCCATGCAGAAGTTCGCCGGCGCCGTCGACCAGTTCCAGAATCTCGTGTACGAGCAGGCCGACAGCCTGCAAGGTGTCGGCAAGACGCTCGAGCTCAAGGTGGAAACCACGCCGTTCATCACGCGCGCGCAGGCCCAGGCGATCGGCCTCGGCAACGCGAAGTTCGCCGACGCGGTGTTCGCGCCGGAGTCCGTGCAGAGCAAGCGCAACACGGAAGCGATCGAGGTCGCGCCCAACTCGCTCATCGCCGGCCGCGTCATCGAGTACAAGCCGGCGGCGCCGAGGCCGTTCGCGGAAGTGAAGGACGAGATCCGCGTGCAGCTTCAGCGCAAGGCCGCGAGCGAGCTCGCGCAGAAGGCGGGACAGGAAAAGCTCAAGCTCCTCGAGGCGGGCAAGACGGATAAGGAGGTGGGCCTCGCCTTCGGCAAGCCGATTACCGTGGGCCGCGGCCAGTTCCAGGCCGGGCTGCCGCCCGAAGTGCTCAATCGCGTGTTCCTCGTCAACGCCGACAAGCCTCCGGTGTACACGGGCGGCGCCAACGAGCGCGGCGGCTATTCGATCGTGCGCATCCAGAAGGTCGTGACACCCGAGGCCACGGACAAGGCGCGGATCGATCTTGCGTCGGCGCGGCTGTCGGACCAATTGGGACGCGAGATGCTGACCGCCTACCTCGCGACTCTGAAGGCGGACGCGAAGGTGAAGATCAACCAGGGGAACTTGGATAAACGGTAGCAAATCGCTTGTCCGCGGCCGCTTCGCGGCGGGCAAGCGATTTGTTTACGACTGTGGACAGTTCTGCTTCACCCACGCCTCGATCTCGACGCGCTCCTTGCGGCGCGTCGCATCGTCGACGTAGACGGCCTCGCCTTTCTCGTTGTAGCGGACGAGCGCTACCCGGTCGGCGGAAAGCTGCTTGATGTTCGATTGTGCGCGCTGGCACATCTCGAGGCGCTTGGCCATCTCGACCCGTTGCGCTTCGGTCTTCTGATCCTTGTCCGCGGCGTCCTTGGCGCGCCGCTTGTACTCGACTTCCTTCTGCGCCATTTCCTTGACGGCATTCGGATTGGAGGGCGGCGGGGCGCCGGCCACCACTTCGTACTTCACGTTGCCCGTCGGCGCCTGGTCGGAGTACACGACGCGGCCGTTGGCATCGGTCCACTTGTAGAGCGCAGCCGCCGCCGGCAGGGTCGCCACCGCGCACGCGAACGCCGCCAGGAGGCGCATCGCCATCCCTGACCGTACCGCCGACCAGCCGGAAAAACGTGCACGGCCCACGCTTGAACCCCTACCCGGGTATGACGCCGGCAACTTAACATTCCCATCCCGCAGTCGTCAATAACCCGTTGATTCGGCGGGCTACGACCGGGCACGGGCGGAGGTCGCGCTTGGGCAACGGCGATGACGCGGGTATAATCGATTTTTGCGCAAGGAGTAAACCGATGCGTGTCGTCCGCAAGGCGCTCACCTTTGACGACGTCCTCCTCGTCCCCTCGCATTCCAGCGTCGTTCCCCGCGACGTTTCGCTCAAGACCCGCCTGACCCGCAGCATCTCGCTCAACATCCCGCTCCTCTCCGCGGCGATGGACACCGTGACCGAGGCGCGGCTTGCCATCGCGATGGCGCAGGAAGGAGGCTTGGGCATCATCCACAAGAACATGTCGCCGCAGAAGCAGGCGGCGGAGGTCGCCAAAGTCAAGCGTTTCGAAAGCGGCGTGGTGAAGGACCCGATCACCGTCCCGCCCACGATGTCGGTGCGCGAAGTGCTTGCGCTGACCCACCAGCATCGAATCTCCGGCCTGCCCGTGGTCGAGGGCCGGCGCGTGGTCGGCATCGTGACCAACCGGGACCTGCGCTTCGAGACCAACCTCGACCAACCGGTCGCCAACATCATGACCAAGGGCGACCGTCTCGTGACCGTCGCCGAAGGCACCGATGTCGACGACGCCAAGGGGCTCATGCACCGGCACCGGCTGGAGCGCGTGCTGGTCGTCAACGGCAACATGGAGCTGCGCGGGCTCATCACCGTCAAGGACATCCTGAAGGGCATCGAGCACCCCAACGCGTGCAAGGACGAGCTCGGTCGCTTGCGCGTCGGCGCCGCGGTCGGCACCTCGGCCGACACCGACGAGCGCGTCGAACTCCTGGTCGCCGCCGGCGTGGACGTCATCGTGGTCGACACGTCGCACGGGCACTCGCAGGGCGTCCTGGATCGCGTGGCGATGGTCAAGCAGCGTCACCCGAAAGTGCAGGTCGTCGGCGGCAATGTCGCCACCGCGGCCGGCGCGAAAGCGCTCGCGGACCACGGTGCCGACGCGGTGAAGATCGGTATCGGACCTGGCTCCATCTGCACCACGCGTATCGTTGCGGGCGTTGGCGTGCCGCAAGTCACCGCGATCCAGTTCGCAATCGAAGGCGCGGCGGCGGCCGGCGTGCCGGTGATTGCCGACGGCGGCATCCGCTACTCGGGCGACGTCGCCAAGGCGCTCGCGGCCGGCGCGTCGGCGGTGATGCTCGGCAGCCTGTTCGCAGGCACCGAGGAAGCGCCAGGCGAGATCGAGCTGTATCAGGGCCGCTCGTACAAGAGCTATCGCGGGATGGGATCGCTGGGGGCCATGCAGGAAGGAAGCTCCGACCGCTACTTCCAGGACGCGGAAGGCGAGGACGCCGCCGAGAAGCTGGTGCCCGAGGGCATCGAGGCCCGCGTGCCGTACAAGGGCGTGCTGCGCTCGGTCATCCACCAGCTCATGGGTGGCCTGCGCGCGGCGATGGGCTACACGGGCTGCGCCACCATCGAGGAGCTCTC
>JADLEZ010000512.1 GCA_020845855.1 Burkholderiales bacterium | reverse complement strand
CGGTCGAGGCGATCGCGCCGCAGTACTTGGCCCCTGCCGCGCGGCGCAGCCCCTACGACACCTACCGCGAGCAAAGCGGAAGGTAGGGACCCGGACGCACGCATGCCGCGGGCGCTGCCGCAACCGGTCCGCGTGTATCGCGTCGGCGGCTCGGTGCGCGACGAGCTTCTGGGACGGGAGGTCGCGGACCGCGACTTCGTCGTGGTAGGCGCGACACCCGAGATGCTGCTCGCTTCGGGATTCCGGCCGGTGGGCCGCGACTTTCCGGTATTCCTGCACCCCGAGACGCAGGAGGAGTACGCGCTCGCGCGCACCGAGCGCAAGCACGGCCGCGGCTATCGCGGCTTCGAGTTCTTCGCCTCGCCCGACGTGACCCTGGAAGAGGATCTCCTGCGCCGCGACGTCACGATCAACGCGATGGCCCGCGGCGATGACGGCGTGCTCGTCGATCCGCACGGCGGCGCCGCCGATCTCGCGGCCGGCGTGCTGCGTCACGTGTCGCCCGCGTTTGCCGAAGATCCGCTGCGCGTGTTGCGGGTGGCGCGCTTCGCCGCCCGCTTCGACTTCGCGGTCGCGCCCGAGACGCAGGCGCTGATGCGCAAGCTCGTCGCGTCCGACGAGCTTGCCACCCTCGCGCCCGAGCGCGTGTGGCAGGAGTTGGCGCGCGGCCTCATGGAGCCGCTGCCGTCGCGCATGCTCGCCGTGCTGCGCGAATGCGGCGCGCTCGCCGCGCTGCTGCCGGAAGTCGACGCGCTGTTCGGCGTGCCGCAACCGCCCGCGCATCATCCGGAGATCGACACCGGCGTGCACGTCGCGCAGGCGCTCGACTGGGCAGCCGCGCACGCGATGCCGTTGACTGCGCGCTACGCGGTGCTCGCGCACGACCTCGGCAAGGCGACGAGCCCGCCGTCCGCGCTTCCGCGCCACATCGGGCACGAGCAGCGCAGCGTGCGGCTCGCGCGCAAGCTTTCGGATCGGCTGCGCGTGCCGCAGGACTGCCGCGACGTGGCCGAGCTGACCGCGCGCTTTCACGGCGTGGTGCACCGGGCGGCCGAGTTGCGTCCGGCCACGCTGCTCGACCTCATCCTGCGCACGGACGCGCTGCGCCGGCCCGAACGTCTGCACGCGGTGCTCGACGCCTGTGCGGCCGATGCGTGCTCGCGTCCCGGGGCGGAACAGGGCCATGCACCGGCGGCGATCGTCCGCGACGCGCTCGACGTCGTACGCAAGGTCAACGTCGGCGCGGTCGCGCGCGCGGCAGCCGCGAAAAGGAGCAAGGCGCGCAAGGAAGACGTGATCGCCGACGCCGTGCGGACGGCGCGGCTTGCGGCCTTGCGCAGGTGGAGAGCGGTCAGGCTCGCGGCCTGTTGAAGTGCGCGTGAACAGAAGCAAAACACAACCGTGTCAGATTCCTCGCTGCGCTCGGAATGACACACTCAACCAACGGCTACCTACTCAGATTCGCGCCGCAACCGCCTTCATGACATTCGCTGCCGCCCGCATCAGCGAAGGCACCGGCGGCGGCAGCGGCACCCCGCCTGCTTCGTAGGCCATGGCGCCGTGTCGCGCCTCGTCGGCGCGCATGGTCTCGACGATGGCGCGGCTTTTCGCGTCGCCCGCCGGCAGGCGGTCGAGATGGGTGGTGAGGTGCTCTTCCACCTGGCGCTCGGTCTCGGCCACGAAACCGAGATTGACCCGGTCGCCGGCAAGCCCCGCCAACGCCCCGATGACGAACGAGCCCGCATACCAAAGAGGATTGAGCAGCGAGGGATGGTCGGACAGTTCGGCGAGACGCTGTTGCGTCCACGCGAGGTGCTCCTCTTCCTCGCGCGCCGCGGACGCGAAGCGCGCGCGGATGGACGGATCGCGCGCGACCAGCGCCTGTGCCGCGTACAGGGCCTGCGCGCATACTTCACCGGTGTGGTTGACGCGCATCAGCGCCCCGGCCCCGCGGCGCTCCTCCGCCGTGAGGTCTGCTTCGAGAAGCGCAGTGCCGGGGACCGGCCGTGACGGCCGCGACAAGCCGGTCAGGGTGCGCAGCGCGCCGTCGAAGCTTTGGATGAGGGCGGCGAGAGGGTCGGAGTCGATTTTCGTTCTGCCCAAAAAAACGGGCGCCCGAGGGCGCCCGCTGCCGTTGCTAGATGAGAGATCGGTTACGTCGCTCTTTCTTAGAAGAAGTGGACGAAACCGAGCGCAAAGCCGCTGACGTTGGTCCCGTTCTTGAGCGTGCCCGGGTATCCGTTCACGGAGAAGTTGTAGTTGGTGTTGTCGTCGTTGCGGATCTGCACGAAGCCGGCGTAGGTCAGCGTGCGCTTCGACAGTGCGTACGTGTAGGTCACCTCCCACTGCGTGGCGCCAGTGCCGCCGCCGTTGACCAGGTTGCCGACGCGCGTGCCCTGCGCCGAGCCACCCGAGCCGTTGCTGGCATCGCCCCAATACGCGTACGCCTCGCCCGGGCCGAGCGGCACCGTGGCGCCGATACCCCAGAAGTTGCGCTTGAGGTTGCCGCTGGGCGTTTCGTAGTCGAGGCGCTCGTACACGCCGCCGACCTTGACCACGCCGAAGTTCCAGTTCGCGGCGACCGACAGCGCCCAGTCGTCGAGGCCGTGGCCGCGCACACCCTCGTTGAACTGGTAGGCGATACCGCCCTGGAACGGCCCGTTGTTGTAGAAGCCACCCAGCGATCCGATATAGGCATGGCGCTTGGCCTGCGCATCCGTGCCGAACAACAGACCGCCCTGACCGGCGCCGGGCGTGAAGTCGTAGGCGGCGACGCTGGCCGAGCCCACGAAGCCGCCGATGCGCGGCGAGTCGTAGCGGAGCTGGTTGCCGGCACGGGAGTCCATGCCGCCGTTGTCGATGCTCGAGCCGCCTTGCGCCCACAGCGCCGAGGTCGCGAAGATCGACGTGAGCAGGGTGGGGACGTTACCGAAGATCGCGTGGATGTCGTCGTACGGCATCAGGAAGTAGCCGACCTTCACCGTACCCCACGATCCTTGCAGGCCCGCGTACGTATCGCGCGTGGCGAGCACGCCGCCACTGATGTCGGCGTTGACGTTCGACTCGATCTGGAAGATCGCCGACAGGCCGCCGCCCAGCGCTTCGCTGCCCTTCACGCCGAGGCGGGACGAGTTGGAGTTGATGCGATACAGCGTGCGGTTCTGCGCCCCCGCCGTCGCCGGCAGGTTCGGGTCGATCGATTCCGCCTTGACCGCTTCCATCGTCATGTTCAAGCGACCGTACAACGTCACGTTCGCGGTTTGCGCTTGCGCAGCCAGCGGGGCGGCAAGCAAACCCGCGACTGCGACAGCGACGAGCTTTTTATTCATGGAGCCTCTCCTCTAACGGATAAAATTGGCAAGGTTTACTAGCCTTTGCGCCTGCCATCGGAACCTTCTCTTAATCTCGAACGAGAAGTTACAACCCATTTTGCCAAAGCGTCGCTGCGGCTGGCAAGCCGAAGGCCGGATGGGCTGTATCGTGTCTCGTCCTTGTTGTGCCGAAGCAACAGCAAACCGGGCCGAATCCGCCCCGCAACGTCCGGCCGGCCCCCCTCGCGCCTTCAGTCTTGGCATTCGATCGCAGTAGTAAGTTAATGAATATAAACATAAAAAACTTCAATTCTGAATGCCCGACCCGATTCTTGCCGCAATGGGGCGATTTTGCCGGAATTGTCGTGGCTCGCCCGGCTCGCGCCGGACCGGCGAGGGGGGGCGATGCCCCTGATTTATCGGCGTTTGCGCGCGCGCGCGGGGGGGCCGGGCCGGTGGCCGAAAACGGCCGGTTGTCCTACGCGTGGCGCCGCGGCGCGCCTGCTCCGCCCAGCTTTGGGTCGCGATGACCCTCGCCGCTCCCGCCCTTGCCGCCTTGGCCGCGGTGGTCGCCGCGCTTGCGGCCGCGTTGCTGTTGCGCTGGCGCGGGGCGCTTCCCGTCGCCGTCCCCAACGACCGCACGCTGCATGTCGCTCCGCTGCCGCGTGTCGGGGGCCTCGCCATCTGGGCGGGACTCGCCCCCGTCGTATGGTTGGCGCCCGCGCTGCCCGCGATGCGCATCGCGCTGTGGGCGCCGGCGTGGCTCTTGCTGTTCGCCGTATCGCTGCGCGACGACGTGAAAAGCGTTGCGATCGGCGCGCGCCTCGCGGTGCACGCGATCGCCGCGACGTGGTTCGCGGTCGCGCTTTTCGCGGGCACGGGTGTAGCCCCCGCGTGGATCGCGCTGGCGGCGCTGGCGGTCGCGTGGTCACTGAACCTGTACAACTTCATGGACGGCAGCGACGGCCTCGCCGCCGCGATGGCGGTGATCGGGTTCGGCGCTTACGGCGCAGCGCTTGCCTTGCGCGGCGAGCCGTCCGCCCTGCCGCTGTGCGTCGCGGCCGCCACCGTCCCGGTCCTCGTGGTCAACCTGCCGCCGGCGCGCATGTTCCTGGGCGATGTGGGGGCGGTCCCGCTGGGCTTCCTCGCCGCGGCACTTGGGTTGGGCGGCATCGCCGCGGACGCGTGGTCCGCGTGGTTCCCGATTCTCGTGTTCCTGCCGTTCGTGGCCGACGCCACCGCCACCCTCGCCCGCCGCGTGCTCGCGCGCGAGCGCTTCTGGCAGCCGCATCGCGCGCACTACTACCAGCGGCTGCACCGGCTCGGCGCCGGCCACGCCGGAACGCTCGCGGCGTATGCGGTCCTCATGCTGGGCTGTGCGGCGAGCGCGGTGGCGTGCGCATGGGCCGCGCCGCAGTGGGGTGTGCTCGCGCTGACGGCGTGGTGCGCGGTGCATGCCGGATTCTTCGCGGCAATTGATTATCATTGGCGGCGCGGCGCGCCTTCCTAGCGAACCACGATGCCGACCCTGATCAACGCGCGATCCTTCCTAGCCTTCGTCCACGACGTCTGCGCCGCCGGACTCGCGTGGACCGCGGTGTACTGGCTGCGCTTCTACCCCGACCTGCTCGGCCCCTTCCTCGACGACATGTGGCAGACGCTCGTGTACGTCCTGCCGCTGCAGGCCGTGACTTTCATCGCCCTCGGGCTGTATCGCGGCCTGTGGCGCTTCGCGAGCCTGGCCGACCTGCAGCGCATCGTGGCGGCGGCGGTGCTCGGCGCGTTGCTGGTTCCCGTCGTGTTCGTGATGCTGCGGGTACAGGCGATCGTCCCGCGCAGCGTGTTGGTGCTCTACCCCGTCGTGCTCGTCTTCGTCATGGCGGGCAGCCGCTTCGCGTACCGCGTGTGGAAGGAGCATCGCCTGTACAGTCCGCTGGAGGCGCTCGGCGAGCCGGTCCTGGTGGTCGGCGCCGGACTCGCCGGCGCAAGGCTTGCGCAGGATCTCGCCCGCAGCCGCGAGTGGCGCGTGGTCGGGCTGCTCGACGACGATACGGTGAAGCAGGGGCGCGTCATCGCGCGGGTGCGCGTGCTTGGGCCCATCGACGAACTGCCTCGCTGGTGCGCGAAGTACGGCGTGCGCAAGGCGATCATCGCGCTGCCGTCGGCCAATCACGTCGTGCGCCGGCGGGTGGCGGAGCTGTGCGCCGGCGCGGGCGTGGAAGCGCTCACCGTGCCGTCGTACGAGGACCTGATCAGCGGTCGCCTGGCGCTCACCACCATTCGCAACGTCGAACTGGACGACCTCCTTGGACGCGACCCGGTGGTGCTCGACAACGCGGGCCTGGGCGAATGGCTCGGCAACCGCGTGGTGATGGTGACCGGCGCGGGCGGGTCCATCGGCGCCGAGCTCACCCGCCAGATCGCGCGCTTCCGGCCCGCTCGCCTCGTGCTCTTCGACATTTCGGAAGCCGCGGTCTACGAGATCCGGACCGCGCTTGCCGACGCGTTTGCGCAGTTGCCGCTCGTGCCCGTGGTCGGCGACGTGAAGCACGCGGCGCTGGTCGACGAGGTGCTTGCGCGCGAGGCGCCCAGCGTCATCTTCCACGCGGGCGCGTACAAGCACGTGCCGCTGATGGAGGAGACCAACGCGTGGCAGGCGGTGCGCAACAACGCCTACGGCACCTACGTGCTCGCCCGCGCCGCGGTCGCGGCCCGCGTCGAGAAGTTCGTGCTGGTCTCCTCGGACAAGGCGGTCAATCCGACCAACGTGATGGGCGCCACCAAGCGGTTGGCCGAAATGGTCTGCCTGTGCCTGCCGGGCGCGGGGACGCAGTTCGTGATCGTGCGCTTCGGCAACGTGTTCGGCAGCGCCGGCAGCGTGATCCCGCGCTTTGCCGAGCAGATCGCACGCGGCGGCCCGGTGACCGTCACCCACCCGGAGATCACGCGTTACTTCATGTCGCTGTCGGAGGCCACGCAATTGCTGCTGCAGGCCGGCCTGCAGGGCCGCGGCGGCGAGATCCTGGTGCTCGACATGGGCGAGCCGGTGCGTATCGTCGACTTGGCGCGCGACATGATCAAGCTCTCGGGGGCCGATCCCACGCGGATCGCGGTGGTGTTCACCGGCCTGCGCCCGGGCGAGAAGCTGTACGAGGAGCCGCTCGCCACGGAGGAAGCGACCAAGGCGACACCGCACCCGAAGCTGCGCATCGCGCAGGCGCGCGCCGCCGACCTCGACGCGGTCGGCCAGATGGTCACCTGGTGCGAAAGCGATCGCGCCGCCGGCGACGCCGAGGTGCGCGCGCGGCTCAAGACGTGGATTCCGGAGTACGCGCCGAGCGCGGGTGCGCCGGTCAAACCCTTGCCGGTGGCGGCGAAGGAAGACGCGAAGCCGTTGCCGCTACGGCGTCGCAAATGAACGCTGCGCGTTCATTCGCGAGAATGTCAGCGCGAGAAGCTTCGGGCGCGAATTGCGCCGCGGGTCGCTGTAGCGACTGCGGGTGACGCCATTCGCGCACGTTGCAGCCGGAGACCATAGCCGACCAGCAGGGCGTTGAGCGCCCAGAACTCCTTGCTGGTCGGCCGGATCAGGAAGTCGTCGGTCAGATTCTTGACGATGAACGTCGCGAGCATGACGAGCCCGACGATGCCGATGGCGGCAAGGGTGCCGTCGGGGCTGCGCATGAACGCGGCGTAGCGCCACGCGAACGCCAGGAACATCGCGCACAGCGCGAGCACGCCGATCGCGCCCGTCTGCAGCCACTGGCTCACGAACAGGTTGTGCGCGTGCGCGAGCATGGGATCGCCCAACTCGCCCTGCAACTCGGTGCGCAGGATCGACTTGCCGAACCCGAAGCCGGCCCACGGGCGCTGCGCGATACGCTCGAAGCTGTGCCGCCACAGCGCGAAGCGCGGGTCATCCTTGATCGCCTGCGCCAGCGTCGTATCGGCGCGGTGATCGGTTTTCGCGCGCTGTACGGTGGCGTCGACGAACAGCACGCCGACCAGCAGGAGGAGCGCCGCCACCGTTGCCGTCCAGCGCAACGGCGCGCGGGCAAGGCGCCCGCGCCAGCGCCAGGCGGCGAGCGCCGCCGCCGTGACGAACCCGGCCGCCAGCGCGAGCCAGATCATGCGATTCTCGGTCACGCGCGCGGCAACGAGCAGCAGCGCGAACAGCGCGATAAACCCCGCCATCGGCAGCGGCCCGGTGCCGTAGCCTATCGGCCGCGGCGCGAGCAGCAGCGGCAGCAGTGGCAGGAGCAGGGCGATGAAGGTCGAGAACGCCCCCACGCCGCCATGCTGGGGCTGGAGCAGCTTCTCCGGGTCGATGCCGCCGCCGGCCAGAATGCCGTGGATCGCGACCAGTGCCAGGAACGCGCCGGTGAGCGCCGCCATCGTGACCAGTGCGCGGAACGCAACGGCGGAGCGCGCGGCTACGTAGAAGATCGTGGCGGTGGCAACCCCCCACCCGATCTCGGTGCCGATCTCGGCCTTGGTGTACGCCGGATGAACGGACCAGAAGTAGGAGGCGGCCGACCATCCGACCCACGCCGCGATCGGGGCCCACAGCCACGTATCCGGTATCGGGATCGGCTCGTTGTCCGAGAACAGCGACCCGAGCACGAGCCAGAGTGCGAAGAGGAGCGCGAACCCGAACGCGAGCGAGCGGAACCAGGTGTGGCCGGTCACCGCGATCAAGGCGAAGTAGATGCACGCCCAGAACACGAGGCTGAATTGCAGGAGCGCGAAGATGCGCGCGCGCAGGATCGTCCCACGCGAGGGGTGCAGGGGAAGGGTGGGGTCAGTGCGCCGGAGCATGGCGTAGCAGCGCGAGCGCGGCGGCCACCGCTTTCGACACCTCGTCGACCGTGAGGTTGCGCACGTCCTCGGCGGGTCCCCGCAACGGCACGTGGCGCAGACGCGGGTTGGGGGAGGCGCAACCCTGCTTCAGCACGCCTTGGCGGGGGTCCGACCACAGGGAAACCACGTCGAGCGGGAAGTCGCCGGCGAGGTAGTACGCCGCGGTGAGCACACCGCTGTCGGGCGCGATCAGAATCCGGCAGCGATTGCGGATCGTGGCCAGCAAGGCGAGGAAGCTCGTGCGCCCACGCAGGTCGATCACGTTGTCCTGCGCGAACGCGGGGTCGGGCTCGTGGCCGAACAGCACCCAGTTCACGCCGCTGGCGGCAGCGAAGCGCGCGAATAGCAATCGCCAACTGGAGGCGGGCCAGTCCTTGACGTAGCCGTAGTGTTGCGCGGTCTCGCTACTCACGTGCGCCCCGATCACGATGCCCTCCGCCGGGACCCGCGCATCGGCAAGCGCGTTCCAGCGGGCGTCCCAACGCAGCGCGGGCGGATGCAGGTGACGCTGCCCGTCCAGCCATCGCGTGGGATCGGGGTCCGCGAACACGACCGCGTTCGCCGGCAGCGCCACGCGCGCCTCGCGCGCGGCGGCGGCCAAGTCGAGCGGCGCGCCGCGCGCGAGGCCCGGGACCACGTGCACGGCGTCGGCATCGGTGAGCGCGAACGTCTCCGCGAGCTCGGCGCGCGTGAACACCGTAACGCGGCTTCCCGGATCCGTCGCGCGGATACGCGCGAACAGCGGCACGAGCCCGAGCGCCACGTCGCCCAGGCCGCGATTCCACCCGAACACGAAGTCGCGCTGTCCGGCACGCCGCGCGTCGCGCAGCGCGCGGTCGAACGGCGTGCCGCGCAGCCGGTCGTCGAGCGCGCGCGACTGGTGCTTCAAGTTGAGGCGGCCGCGCGTTCGCAATCGCATGGGGGCGCAAGCCGGATGGCAGGACCGCGGATTATACTCGACTCCATGTGCGGAATCGCGGGCTACGTGAGCGACCGGGCGCTCGCTCCGGAGGTTCTCGCCACGATGACGCGCTCGCTCGCGCATCGCGGGCCGGACGCCGACGGCTTCTTCACCTCCGGGCGCGCGCACTTCGGCCACCGCCGGCTGTCGGTGATCGACATCGCCGGCAGCCCGCAGCCCATGACCAGCGCCGACGGCCGCGTGGCCGTGATCTTCAACGGCGAGATCTACAACTTCCGCGAGCTGCGCGACGAGCTTGCGCGCGGCGGCTTCGCCTTCCGCTCGGCGGGCGACACCGAGACGCTGGTCGCGGGCTGGCTCGCGTGGGGCGAGGCGCTGGTCACTCGGCTGCGCGGCATGTTCGCGTTCGCGCTGTGGGACGCGCAAAGCGGCACGCTGTTCGCCGCGCGCGATCACCTGGGGGTCAAGCCGTTCCACTACGCGTGGGACGGCGTCACGCTCGTGTTCGGCAGCGAGTTGAAGGCCGTGCTCGCGCATCCCGCGATCGCCGCGGACGTCGACCTCGCGGCGCTGCGCCTTTATCTCGAATGCCAGTTCGTGCCGGCGCCGCACTCGGTGTTCCGCGCCGTGCGCAAGCTGCCGCCCGGGCACGCGCTCAAGCTCACCGGCAACACGCTGTCGGTCGGCGCGTACTGGCGGCCCGACTACCGCGACAAGCTCGAATTGACCGAGGAGGAGGCGGCCGACGCGCTCGATCGCGAGCTGCGCAAGTCGATCGAAGGGATGCTCGTGGCCGACGTGCCGCTGGGCGCGTTCGTGAGCGGCGGGATCGACTCCGGGCTGGTCGCGGCGGTGATGACCGACTTGACACGCGCGCCGATCGACACCTTCAACATCGGGTTCGAAGGCGGTGTCGCGGTGAGCGAGCACCGCGAAGCCGCGCGCGTGGCCGCGCATCTACAAAGCCGCCACCACGTGCTGATGCTCTCACCCGACCACGTGCTCGACGCGTTCGATCGCTGGATCGACGTGTTCGACGAGCCGTTCGCCGACCAGGCGGCGCTGCCGACGATGCTCCTGTCCGGCTTCGCGCGGCGCAGCGTCACCGTCGTGCTCACCGGTGAAGGCGCGGACGAGGTGTTCGGCGGCTACTCGAACTACAGGAAGCGCGTGCGCGAAGAGCGGCTCACGCGCTGGCTCGCGCATTCCGCGTCGCCGGTGCCGGCGCTGGTGAAGCGGCTGCCCGCCGCGTGGCGCAAGGACCGCCTGCTGCGCTCGCTCGCCGAGCCGCTCGAGCGGCGCTACCGCACGATTCCGAACGTGTTCGACGCACTCTTGCACGCGGAGCTCCTCGCGCCGCGGTTCCTGCAGGAGACCCGCGACGCGCCCGACGTCGGGTACCTGGCGGCGGCCGCGTTCGACGAGGCGGAAGGGGCGCCCTACCTCGACCGCCTGCTGCACGTCGACACCAGGCTGTGGCTGCCCGACGACCTTTTGACCAAGGTGGACCGCGCGACGATGACCCATTCGCTGGAAGCGCGCGTGCCGTACCTCGACCATCGGTTCGTCGAGTTCTGCGCGCGCCTTTCCCCCGGCCTCAAGATCCGGGGCGACACGCATAAACACATCCTCAAGCGCGTCGCGTCGCGCTACCTGCCGCGCGACATCGTCGAGCGCGGCAAGCAGGGCTTCGTGATGCCGCTCACCGAGTGGCTCGCGGGAAGGCTCGCCGGCGAGATCGACGATCACCTGGGCGCGGGCGGGCTCGCGCGCCGCGGACTCTTTCGCGAGGGCGTGCTGCCGCGGCTCGTGGCGGAGCATCGCCGCGGCCGGCGCAACCACGCAGGAAGGCTGTGGGCGCTCCTGATCCTCGAGCGCTGGTTCCGGCGCTACTCGCCGTCGTGGAGTCTGTGACGATTGATGGATGCGCTTTCCATCGTTCATACGGAGTCCTCCATCGGCTGGGGCGGGCAGGAGCTGCGCATCCTGACCGAGATGGAAGGGATGCAGCGGCGCGGCCATCGCGTGCACCTCGTCACCGCCGACCGCGCGGACATCCTGCAGGCGGCGCGCGACCGCGGGTTGCCCGCGGACGGGCTGCCGATCGCCGCCAAGAAGCTGCACGCGCTGCGTGCGATGCGCCGCTGGCTCGCGCAAAACGGCGTCGCGTTCGACGTGATCAACACCCACAGCTCGACGGACACGTGGCTCGTGGCGCTTGCGCGCAGCACGCTGCGCGGCTTGCCCCCGGTGGTGCGCACCCGGCACGTGTCCACCCCGATCAACAACGCGTGGTCCACGCGCTGGGTCTACCAACGCGCCACCGCGCACATCGTGGTAACCGGCGAGGCGCTGAAGACGCAACTCGTGCAGCAGAACCGCTTCGACCCCGCGCGCATCACGTCGGTGCGCACCGGCATCGACCTCGCCCGCTTCCGCCCGCTCGATCGCCTCGATGCGCGCCGTCGCCTCGGCGTGGACGCCCGTCCCGCACTCGCGATCGTGGCGACCCTGCGCGACTGGAAGGGCCACGATGATCTGCTCGACGCGTGGATGATCCTGCGCGCGCGCATCCCGGGCTGGCAGCTCCTCGTCATCGGCGACGGCCCGCGCCGCGCGCATCTGCAAGGCCGCGCCGCCGCCATGGGGCTCGCCGAGGACGTGCGCTTCACCGGCAACCAGGACGACGTCGCCTCGTGGTACGCGTGCGCCGACATCGCGGTGCTGCCGTCGTACGGTGACGAGGGCGTGCCGCAGGCGCTCATGCAGGCGGCGGCGTGCGGCCTGCCGGCGGTGTCCACGCCGATCGGCGCCATTGCCGAAGCCGTGGTCGACGGCGAGACCGGCTTCCTCGTGCCAAAGCGCAACCCGGTCAAGCTCGCCGCGGCGCTCGCGCGCCTCATGAACGACAACGCGCTGTGCGCGCGCATGGGCCACGCGGCGGTCGCCCGCGCGCAGGCCAACTTCGGCATCGACCGCATGCTCGACGGCATGGAAGCGGTGTTCGCGCAGGTCGCGAGCCTGCGGAAGAAGTAGGGCGCCGCGGCATGTGCGGCATCGCCGGCCACTTCGGCCGCCCGCGCGGGCCCGGTTTGCGGGCGCGCATGCGCACGGCACTCTCGCGCCGCGGCCCCGACGCGCAACACGACGCGGCGTTCGACCGCAGCGGCCGCCGGCTGCCCGACCAGGCGCAAGCCGAGGTGGGTCTCGTGCACACCCGGCTGGCGATCATCGACCCGCGTCCGATCGCCGACCAGCCGATGGGCAGCGACGACGGCGCCGTGTGGATCGCCTACAACGGCGAGGTCTACGGCTGGCAAGCGGCGGCGCGCGAGCTCGAGGCCCGCGGCGTCGCGTTCGAGACGTCGTCGGACACCGAATTCATCCTGCGCGGATACGAGGCGTGGGGGATCGAGGCGCTGCTCGCGCGCCTGCGCGGCATGTTCGCGTTCGCGATCGTCGACTTCCGCACGCGTCGCGTGCACGTCGTGCGCGACCGGCTGGGATTGAAGCCGATCGTGTACGCGCACGCCGCGGACGGCTTCGCGTTCGGCTCGCTCGTGCGCAGCGTGCTGCCGTGGCTGCCGCCGGAGCAGCGCGGGTTTTCTTCCGACGCGATCGACGCCTACCTCGCGCATCGCTACGTGCCGGCGCCGCGGACGATCTTCGACCACGTCGCGCGCCTGCCCAACGGGCATCGCCTCGAATACGACTTGCAGGCGAACCGGCTGGACGTCCACCGCTGGTGGTCGCCGCAAGCGGAGCCCGCCGCCGATCCCGGCGCGTTGCTCGACGAGGCGATCGAGCTGCGTCTCGTGGCCGACCGGCCGCTCGGCCTGTTCCTGTCGGGCGGCATCGACTCCGGCACCATCGCCTGCCGCCTCGCCGCGACCGGGCACCGGCAGTTGCGCTCGTTCTCCGCCGCGTTCCCCGGCTCCGCACTCGACGAGAGCGCGGACGCGGCGGCAACGGCACGCGCGCTCGGCTTGCCCAACGAGCGCATCGTGGTCCCGACGACCATTCGCGACGACTTCGAGGAGATCATCGCTACGTTGGACGAGCCGTTCGCGGATCCGTCGTCGTTTCCGACGTGGTACCTCGCGCGCGCGACCGAGCGCCACGTCAAGGTCGTGCTCGGCGGCGACGGCGGCGACGAATTGTTCGCGGGCTACAAGCGCGTGACCAAGCACCTGCGCAACGCATGGCGCGCGGGGCTCACGCTGCCGCTGCCGGTCCTGCCCGACGTCGCGTCCAAGGGCTGGCGCAAGGCTTCGGGGGAGCTCGCGGTCGACTGGGAAACGGCGTACGCGCTGCGCTTCTCGGGGCTCACGCCGAACCAGCGCCGCTTCCTGCAGCCCGGGCGCGCGGCATGCCCGACGCACTACTGGCGCACGCCCGAGCTTGCCGCGGACAACCGCGTCGACCGCCTGTTGCGGTGGGACTTCGCGAACTACCTGCCCGAGTACGTGCTGCGCAAGGCGGACCTCGCGACCATGGCGCACGGGCTCGAGCTGCGCGCGCCGCTGCTCGATCATCGCTTCGTCGGCGCGGTGCTGGCGCTGCCCGCCGGCGTGCGCTTCACGAAGCCGCCCAAGATGTACCTTGCGCGGCTCGCGCCCGAGCTCCAACGCCTCGGCGCGTTCGAGCGCAAGAAGCGCGGCTTCAACCCGCCGCTCGACGGCTGGCTGAAGGACGACTTGCGCGAGCGGCTGGGCGCGGCCGCCGGCGCGCTGCACGATCTGACCAACGGGCAGGTCGACGCGCAACGTGCGCGGGCGATGGTCGACGCGTACGCGCATCGCTCCGGCCTTGCCGAGCAAGTGCTCTCGCTCGTGATCCTGGCCGAGAGCCTGCGCCAGTTGCGCGCGCTGGCGAGCGATCTTGGGTAGCCGCGCGCCGCTGCGCTTCGCGAGCGTGGCGCTCGCGCTGCTGCGCTGGGGTGTGCTTCGCCGGCAACCCGCCGCGCCGCGACGCATCCTCGTGCTGCATCACCTGCTGCTCGGCGACACGCTCATGTGCACGGCGCTGCTGGCCAAGCTGCGCGAGCGCCATCCCGCCGCCGAGATCGCGATGACGGTGCCGCGCGCGTATGCGCCGCTGTACCAGGGCCGGCCTTACGGCGTGACCGCGCTGCCGTTCGATCCGCGCGACTTCGCGACGTTCCGCGGGCTGCTGGCGCTGCCGCGCTTCGACCTCGCGATCCTCCCGGCCGACAACCGCTGGTCGTGGCTCGCGCGCGCGCTCGGCGTGCGCTGGATCGTGGCGATCGCGAGCGACCGTCCCGCGTACAAGAACTGGCCGGTGGACGAGGCGATTCCCTATTCCGCCGCGCCCGCGGCGTTCTGCGAGACGGCCGCCGCGCTCGTGCCGGGTGCGGCGCCGGCTCCGTACCACCCGTCGCAGTGGCCCGCGCCCGGTTCCGATGCGCGCTCGATCGGCGGCGATTTCGCGGTGTTGCACGTAGGCGCGTCGTCACCGCTCAAGCTGTGGGCGGCGGAGCGCTGGCGCGCGCTGGCCGCGGCGCTCGAGGAGGAAGGGCTCGCGGTCGTGTGGAGCGCGGGCCCCGGCGAGGGGGCGATCCTCGACGGGATCGATGCGTCCTCGCCGCGCGCGCGGATCGCGGGCACGCTGTCGCTCGCGCAGCTCTGGCATGTGCTTGCGCGCGCGCAGCTCCTGGTCTGCCCCGACACCGGCATCGCGCACCTGGGCCGGGTGATCGGGGTGCCGACGGTGACGCTGTTCGGTCCGGGCTCCGCGCTGATCTGCGGTCCGGGCGACTTCTTCGCGGCGATGCCGGGACGTGCCGTTACGGTCGATCCGTTCCCGTGCCGCGATCAGACCATCCAGTTCTTTCGCGAAGTTCCGTGGGCGCGCCGGTGCGAGCGCCTGTTCGGCGACGGGCCCGGGCGGTGCCCGCGCGCGCGCTGCATGGAAGCGATCGAGGTCGCGGACGTGCTCGCCGCCGCGCGCGCGGTCAGGACGCGACCGCTGCCGTTTCCTGTGCCGCGTGGGTGAACTGGATGCGGTGCAGGCGCGCGTACGTGCCGTGCGCGGCCAGCAGCGCGTCGTGGGTGCCGATCTCCACGATGCGGCCGCCTTCGAGCACCACGATGCGGTCGGCGTCCTCGATGGTCGACAGCCGGTGCGCGATCACGATGGTGGTGCGCCCGCGCATCAGCGTGTCGAGCGCGGCCTGCACCTGCCGCTCCGATTCCGAGTCGAGCGCGGACGTGGCTTCGTCGAGGATCAAAAGCGGCGCGTTCTTGAGGATCGCGCGCGCGATCGCGATGCGCTGGCGCTGGCCGCCCGAGAGCCGGATGCCGTTTTCGCCCACCATCGTGTCGAAGCCTTCGGGCATCGCGCGGATGAAGTCGAGCGCGTGCGCCGCGGCGGCGGCGCGCTCGATCTCCTCGCGCGGCGCGCTCGCCATCCCGCCGTAGGCGATGTTGGCCGCGACGGTGTCGTTGAACAGCAGCACGTCTTGCGACACCATCGCGATCTGCGCGCGCAGGCTCGCCAGCGTGAGCGTCGTGACGTCGTGGCCGTCGATGAACAGGCGCCCGGCGGTCGGCTCGTAGAAGCGCGGCACGAGGTTCACGAGCGAGGTCTTGCCGCTGCCCGACGCGCCCACCAGCGCGACAGTCTCGCCCGGCGCGACGGTGAGCGTGATGTCCGACAGCGCTTCGGCTTCGGTGCCCGGGTAGCGCAGCGACAGCCGCTCGAAGCGCACCTCGCCCCGGCACCGGTCGAGCGCGACGGTGCCGGCGTCCGCTTCCTGCTCGTGGTCCATGAGGCCGAAGATGCTCTCGGCGGCGGCGAGCCCCCGCTGGATCGCGGCGTTGATGCCGGACAGCCCCTTCAGGCGCTCGAGCAGGGTCAGCAGCGCCACCACGTACGACATGAAGAGGGCGAAGTCGAAGCGACCCGTCTCGCTTTGCGCGAGCGCGATGTAGACGATCGCGCCCACCGCGCACGCGGCGAAGAACACGGTGAGCGGCGAGCTCGCGGCGGTCGCCGACGATTCCTTGGTCATCGCGTTGCGCAGACGGTTGGCGGCGGCGACCGCGCGGCCACGCTCGTACTCCTCGCCGCCGAACACGCGCACCACGCGATGCCCGCCGATCATTTCCTCGAGCACCTGCGTGAGCGACCCCGAGCGGTCCTGGATGTCGCGCGCGATGCGCCGCAGGCGGCGGCTGAAGTAGCGGATCACCACGCCCACGATCGGCACCACGATGAACGTGAGCAGCGTCAGCCGCCAGTTGAGCCACATGAGGTAGCCGAAGCTCACCGTGATCGTGAGCGTGGAGCGGATGGCGTTGGTGATCGCGCCCGACGCGGCGGACGCGAGCTGGTGCGCGTCGAACGAGACCTTCGACTGGATGACGCCGGCGGCGTGCGTGTCGTAGTACGGCGTGGGCAGCTTCAGCAGCTTGTCGATCAAATCGCGGCGCAGGTCGAAGACGACGCGGTACCCGGTCCAGCCCATGCCGAACTCGGAGATGTACGCGCCCACACCGCGCAGCAGGAACACGGCGACGATGGTGAGCGGCAGCCACTTGGTCGCCAGCGGATCGGGCGACTCGAAGTTGCGCACGATGGGGATGACGAGCCACGCGAGCATCAAGTCGCCGGCGGCGACGATAACCATGCCGAGAACGGCGATGCCGAACGCCCAGCGGTAGGGGCGGACGTAACGCAGCAGCCGGGAGTAGAGGGAAAGGCCCGTCATCGGGATGAGGGTGCGGCGCAACGAGTATAGCGTAGGCGGACAGGAGGGTCAGACCCTACTTTCTGCCGCGCCGTCGCCTGCGGGGGCTCTGCTGCCTCGTCCGCAAGGCGAAAGTAGTATCCGACCCTAGCGCAGCAGGCGCTCGTACAGCGCCACGAGGCGCGCGGCCATCGCCGCCGGCGTGAGATCCGCCACCGCCGCGAGCGCGTTGCCGCCGGCGCGCGCCCGCACGGCGCCAGCGAGCAGCGACGTCATCGCCGCGGCCAGGGCGTCGATGTCGCGCGCGCCGCACACGATACCCGCGTCGTGCGTGCGCACGAGCTCGCCCGCGCCGCAGCGGTCGCTCGTGACCACCGGCAACCCGCACGCGAGCGCCTCCAGCACCGCGTTGGACAGCGCGTCGTAGAGCGTCGGCAGCACGAAGGCGTCGGCGGCGCCGTAGAACGGGCGCGGGTTCGCTTGCGCGCCGGCGAACGTGACGCGCCGCGCGACACCGAGGGTACTCGCGAGTGCCACGTAGCGCGCGGGGCGGCGGTCGCGGCCGACTACCAGAAGATGCGCCGGCGCCGGGGTGCGCGCGAGCGCGGCCAGCGCGCGCGCCACACCCTTGCGGGAATACTCGGAGCCGACGAGCAGGAACACGCACGCCTCGCGAGCGATGCCGTAGCGCTCGCGCACTTCCTCGCGGTGCTCGCTCAGGCCTGGATTGAACACGGCAGGATCGATCGCGTTGTACACGACGGGCAGGCGCTCGCGCGGCAGGCCGAAGCGCTCGTGGATTTCCGTCTGCACCATGCGCGAAATGCAGATGACCTCCTTCAAGCGCGGGCTCGCGTACAGGCGCCGCTCGGCCGCCAGCATGTAGCGGTGGTACGGGCTCGCGTGCAGTGCGATCCGCTCCAATGCGGAGGCGTCGCGCAGGCGCTCCTCGACCCACACCGCGTGCACGCCGTCGCCCGCGCGGTAGATGTCGCAGCAGTCGATGCGCTCGTGCGACTGCACGAGCACGCCGGGAAGGCCGGCCAATGCGCGGCACGCCGCGCGCGCGAACGTGGCGGCGCGCATCGTGCGGCCGATGTACGGCGGGTCGACCACGATCGGCGTCACGCGGGCCTTCTCTTCGCTGTCCCACCTGCGGGTGACCAGCGTGAGCTCGACGCCGCGCCCTTCGAGTGCTGCGAGCGCGCGCTCGATAAAGCGCTCGGCGCCGCCGTACGGCGTGTAGCGCTGGCGGATGATCGCGAGCCGCATCGGCATGGTTGGGGTCGAAGTCGATTCTGTGCAGTGAAATCAGAGTCGGGGTCGAATTTATGCCACGCCTCGGCATCACCGCGCCATTCCGTTGACACGCCCGCGAATCGAAGTTCGAATCTGACCCTATGGATCGCCCTCGGCCGCGCGCGGCAAGGTTTCGGAGTCGAGTCCGTCCTCGCCGTGCAGCGGCTTCGCCTCCGACGTGGCTGGGCCGGTGCGCTGCTCCGTCGCGCGGGCGGCGATCTTGTGCGCGACGCTGAACTCGAGGAGCTCCTTGTAAATGAGCACGAGCTTGAGCGTCATCGCCGCGGGGGTCAGCGGCAGCACGCCACCGCGCGCGTTGGCGCCGAGGCGCGCGCGCGCCTGCGGGTCGAGCAAGATGCGCATGTGCGCGACGAGCGAATCGACGTCGCGCGAGTCGCACACGAAGCCCGCGTCGTTTCCGGTCACGAGCTCCGCGGCGCCCGAGCGCGTGCTGGTGATCACCGGCAGCCCGGACGCCATCGCCTCCATCGCCGCGTCCGGGAACGAGTCGTACAGCACCGGCAGCACGAACGCGTCGGCGGCGCCGTAGTACGGCGCGATGTCATTCTGGAAGCCCGCGAAGGTAACGCGCTCGCGCACGCCGTGGTCGTACGCGAGGCGCTTGTAGGCGCCCACCCGGCGGTCGTCGCCGACGACCAGCAGATGCGCGGTCTCCGGCATGCGCGCGAGCGCCGCCATCGCGGCCGGCACGCCCTTGCGCCGGTAGCCCGAGCCGACCAGCAGGAACACGGTCGCGTCCTGCGCGATCCGGTGGCGCGCGCGCACGCGCTCGCGATGCGCGGTGAGCGCCGGCGAGTACACGTCGGCGTCGATCGCGTTGTACAGCACGGGCAAGCGCTCGTCGGGCAGGCCGAAGCGCGCCTTGATGTCGTCGCGCACCATCTTCGAGTTGCACAGCACCGCGCGCAGCCACGGGCTCGCGAACAGCTTGCGCTCCATCGCGAGCGTATAGCGGTGCCACGGGCTCAGCGCCACCCGCAGGCGCAGCGACGCGCCGGCGTCGCGCAGCCGCTCCTCCAGCCAGGCCGCGTGCACGCCGTCGCCCGGCCTATAGATGTCGCAGGTCAGCACCCGCTCGTGCGCTTGCACGAGGTTCATGCGGTGCGCGACGATCTGCCGGGTGACCGCGCGCGCGAAGCCCCAGTCGCGCCACAGCCTGCCCGCGTAGAACGGATCGACGATCGACGGCTCGATCAACTGCAGCTTGGTCTGCGGCCACTCGCGCGTGTACAGCGTGATCGCCACGTTGCGCTCGAGCAGTGCCTCGAGCGCACCCTCGAGGAAGCGCTCGGCCCCGCCGTGCGGCGTGTAGCGCTGGCGGATGATGGCGAGGCGCATTAGGGCTCGTGCGGAAATTGCGTTACCCGCAGCGGCTTCGCCGCCGGCGGCGCAATTTCCGCCCGGTAGAGTTTGCGCGGAAAGCTTCGGGCGGCCGGGCGCTTTCCGCGTGGCAAAACCATGGTAGCGCGTCGATCATGAGCGCGCTGTCGCGCGCCGTTCAGTAACGCGCGCCTGCCACCAGACAGCCTCCGGTCTACGCATGCGTTGGAGCGAAGCTGTCTCATCAGTGTGCGGTCTCGGCGAGCAGCGAGGCGAGCGCCGCATGCACGCTCTCGACCGGGAGAGTCGTGATGCACTCGGACACCTTGCCGCCGCCGCAGCCGTCGAGGCCGCACGGCCGGCACGAGTGCGCCGAGACGACCACCCGCCGCCGCACCTGCCACGGACCCCACGCGACCTCGCTCGACGGGCCGAACAGCGCGACCGCCGGCGTGCCGACCGCGGCGGCGATGTGCATCGGCGCCGAGTCCACACCTGCGAAAGCGCGGGCGCGCGCGGTGAGCGCGGCGAGCTCGCGCAAGCCGAGCTGGCCGGTGAGGTCGATCGTGCGCGCGCGCGTGGCCGGCTGCACCGCGGCCAGCACCGCGGTGGTCAGCGCGCGCTCGCGGTCGTCGGGGGCGCCGGTGATGACGACCGGCGAGCCGTCCGCGACCACGAGGTCGACCAGCGCGGCGGTGCGCTCGGCGGGCCAGCACTTGAATAGCCAGCGCGAGCCGGGATGCACCTGCACGAACTCGCGCGGCGAAAGCCCGTAGTGCCCGAGCATCTCGTCGACGCGCTTCGCGGCCGCCGGCCCAGGGACCAGCACGAGGCCGCGGTCCGCTTCCCCGGGGTAAATGCCGATGCGGCGCAGCGCGTCGAGGTTCTGCTCGACCACGTGGCGCTCGGTGCGCGGCAGCTTGTAGAAATGCGTGAAATGGCGCCGCCAAAGCCGCGCATGCTTGTCCCGCTCGCGCGTGACCGCGTAGCGCGGGCGCAGGAGCCGCGCCAGGGTCAGCCCGCGCGGGTGCTCGGTCAGGTGCACGAGGAGGTCGTAACCGCGCGCGCGCAGGGTGCGCAGAAGCGCCCACTCGCCGCGCAGCTGAGTGGCCAGGCCGCGCGTCTTCCAGGCGCGATCGATGACATGGATCTGCGCGATCGCCGGGTGGCCTTCGAGCATCGGCGCCGTCTCCGCGTACACGAGGGCGTCGATCTCGAGCGCGGGCGCCGCGTTGCGCATCGCGGTGAACACGGGCGAGGCGAGCAGCACGTCGCCGTGGTGGCGAAGCTTGGTGACGAGCGCGCGCCGCAGAAGGTGCAGCGGCACGGGGTCAGGCAGCGGGCTCGCCATGCCGGCCACAATACCAAAAAAAGCGCCTGCTCCGCGTTCGCCCCACGCGGTGAAGGGTTGGCGCTCACTCCCGGGGCAACCCGCGCCGGCCGCGGGCGCGCCGTTCGGAGTACAATCCGCCCTCGCGTGATGTCGCCTCCTTGGCATCGCCCTTGCGATTCGCCGCCCATGCCCGCCGACGCCATGAATACCGCGCTCAAGGCGCAGATCCTCGCCGAAGCGCTGCCCTACATCCGCCGCTTCCACGACAAGACCATCATCGTCAAGTACGGCGGCAACGCGATGACGGAGCCCGCGCTCAAGGCGGGCTTCGCGCGCGACGTGGTGATGCTGAAGCTCGTCGGCATGAACCCGGTGATCGTGCACGGCGGCGGCCCGCAGATCGGCGACATGCTCACCGAGCTCGGCATCAAGAGCGAATTCCGGCAGGGCATGCGGGTGACCGACGAGCGCGTAATGAACGTGGTCGAGATGGTGCTGGGTGAATTGAACCAGGAGATCGTGGGTCTCATCAACCAGCACGGCGGCAAGGCGGTGGGGCTGACCGGGCAGGACGGTGCGTTCATCCACGCCCGCAAGATGCTGCTCGAGTCCGACACCGCGGAAGGCGAGTGGGTCGACATCGGCCTCGTGGGCGAGATCGAGCGCATCGACCCCGAGATCATCCAACTCCTCGACTCGCGCGATTTCATCCCGGTGGTCGCGCCGATCGGGGTAGGGGAGCAGGGCGAGGCGTACAACATCAACGCCGACCTGGTTGCCGGCAAGCTCGCGGAAACGCTGCGCGCGGAGAAGCTCGTGCTCATGACCAACACCGCCGGCGTGCTCGACAAGCACGGCAAGCTCCTGACCGGACTCACCGCGAGCGAGATCGACGCGCTGTTCGCCGACGGCACGATCTCCGGCGGCATGCTGCCCAAGATCGGCTCCGCACTCGACGCGGTGAAAAACGGCGTCGCGAGCTCGCACGTCATCGACGGCCGCGTCGAGCATGCGCTGCTCCTGGAGGTGCTGACCAACGAGGGCGTGGGCACCATGATCCGCGCCGACGCCGCCCCACCGCGGTACGACGCGTGAGCTAGCAGCAGCATGATGCAGAACTCGATCGAAGGTGACGGTGTGCGCACAACGCGCGTTGCTTCGTGCCGTTTCCGGCGGTCGCCCGACGGGCCGCCCCTAGGGCGACCGCCTGAAATTAACCTCGATGCAAAAGGCGCAACGCAGCTTCCTCGGTATCCGGGGACCGCGCGGACGCCTTTTGCATCGGCCTGGTAGAGATGGCCGCGAGAACGGGCGAGCGCCGGCTGCAGATCCTGCAGACGCTCGCTGCCATGCTCGAGAATCCGCGCAGCGAGAAGGTGACGACCGCAGCGCTGGCGGCGAGACTCGACGTGTCGGAGGCGGCGCTGTACCGGCACTTCGCGAGCAAGGCGCAGATGTACGAGGGACTGATCGAGTTCATCGAGACCACGCTGTTCTCGTTCATCAACAAGATCACCGGCGAGACTACCGACGGTGTGGCGCAGGCGGAGCAGGCGGTGGTGATGCTCCTGTCGTTCGCCGAAAAGAACCCCGGGATGACGCGCGTGCTCATCGGCGAGGCGCTGGTCAACGAGGACGAGCGGCTGCAGGCGCGCATCAACCAGCTCACCGACAAGCTCGAGGCCGCGCTGCGCCAGTCGCTGCGCATTGCGCAGGCGGCCAACGCCTGGCACGGCGACGCGCAGGCCGACGCCGCCGTGCTGATCGCGTACGTCCTCGGCCGCTGGCAGCTTTTCGCCAAGAGCGGTTTCAAGCGCGCGCCGCAGGACGGCTGGGCGCTGCAGCGCAAATTTCTGTTCGGTTAGCCATTGGGAGAAGGCGAAGGGCGATATGCTTGTCGCCATGCGCCTCCTTGCCGCCATCGTCATCGTCGGCCTTGCCGCCGCACAATCCCTCGCGCAATCCACCGGCAGCAGCATCAGCGAGGCCGCCGCGCCACCGCCT
>JADLEZ010000511.1 GCA_020845855.1 Burkholderiales bacterium | reverse complement strand
GCGAGCCGGCCCTCGAAGAACACCGGCTTGAACACCGCGACGTCGTTGTTCTGGTTGCCGAGGCTGAACACGTCGTTGTGGAAGAACACGTCGCCCGGATAGATCTCGTCGCCGAAGGTCGCGCGCACGTGCTTGCACACCGGCGCGAGCGAGAACGCGAGGATCGGCAGGTTCTCGGTCTGCTCGAGCATCCGACCGTCGGCGTCGTACAGGCCGGTGACGAAGTCCTTCGCCTCGCACAGGATCGGCGAGCGGGTCGTCTGCTGCATCGAGATGCTCATCTCGTCGGTGATCGACTTGAACGTCCGCGCGTACACCGACAGCAGGATCGGGTCGATCTTCATGCCTCCTCCATGTCCCGGGCCTCCCCGAGAGCGGCCACGAGGTCCGGGCGCTCCTTGCGAAAGAGCACGAGCGAGCCCAAGCGGTCGACGATCGCGTCCCACGACGCGGTGAGCACCACCGAGGTCGTCACCTCCTCGACGATCGCCGGGCCGGCGATGCGCTGGCCGCTCGCGAGCTGGTGGCCGTCGTACACCGGCACGCGCCGGAACGCGCCCTCTTCCGGCACGTAGGCGTCGCGCCGGCCTTTGAGCGCGGCCGCGGGATCGCCGCCGAGCCACGCGCCCTCGACCGGGCGCAGCTTGTCGACGCTGCCTGCCGCCTGCACGCGAACGTTGATGATCTCGACCGCCGCGCCCTCGTGCTCCAGCGAATAGCCGTACAGGCGGTTGTGCTCGCGGTGGAGCCCGTCCGCGATCGCCGGCGCGTCGCGCGCGGCGAGCGCCTCGCGCGACACCACGACGCCGACCTCGTGATATTGCTTGACGTAGCGGCAGTCGAGCGTCACCGCGAAGCGGCGGCGCGCGGGCGGGATGCTGTCGGCCGCGAGGCGGCGCTCGCCCTCGGCGATCATGGCGTCGACTAGCGCCGCGAGCCGCGACCAATCGATCGTGGCGAGTCCCGCGACGAAGGTGCGAACGAAATCGTGCCGCAGGTCCGACAGCAGCATGCCCATCGCGCACAGCACGCTCGACTCGCGCGGCACGATCTGCAGCGGGATCGAGAGCTCGTTGCAGATCTGGCAGGAGTGGATGGGTCCGGCGCCGCCGGCGGCGACGAACGGGAACTCGCGCGGGTCGAAGCCGCGCTTGATGGTGACCTCGCGCACGCCCTGCGCCATGTTGTTGCAGACCACGCGGAACATGCCGGCCGCGGCGTCCTCGACCGACAATCCCATCGGCTGCGCGATGTGCAGGCGGATTGCCTCGCGCGCGGCTTCCGCCGACAGCTTCATGCGCCCACCCGCGAAGTAATCCGCATCGAGGTAGCCGAGCACGAGGTTGGCGTCGGTCGACGAAGGCTGCGTGCCGCCGCGGCCGTAGCACGCGGGCCCGGGGTCGGCGCCGGCGCTCTGCGGGCCCATGCGCAGCAGCCCGCCCCCGTCGATCCATCCGATCGATCCGCCGCCGGCGCCGATGGTGTGGATGTCGAGCATCGGCAACGCGATCTTGTGACGCGCCACCGTGCCGTCGTTGACCAACAGGGGCGCGCCGACGGCGACGGAGGCTTCGAAGCTCGTGCCGCCCATGTCGGTGGTGATCGCGCGGTCGCGTCCGAGGGCCTTGGCGTAGAAGAGCCCGGCGCCGGGACCGCCGGCCGGCCCCGAGAGCAGCGTGAGCGCCGGGCTCGCCCGGGCGGCGTCGGGCGACATCACTCCGCCGCCGCTTTGCATGACGAGCAGCGAGCCCTGGAATCCGGCGCCGGCCAGGCGGACGACCAGCCCTTCGAGGTAGCGGCTTAGCTTCGGGCCGACGTACGAATTGAGCGCCGTGGTCGACACCCGCTCGTAGAACCGGATCGACGGCAGGAGGGTGGACGACACGGTGAGATACGCCCCGGGCATCGCCGCGCGCACGCGCTCGGCCGCGGCGACCTCGTGCGCCGGGTTCGCATACGAATTCATGAAACAGATCGAAATCGCTTCCACGCTTTCGCGGCGGAAGTGCTCGACCGCGGCGTCGACGTCGGCGAGCGACAGCGGCTCGACTTCCCGGCCGGCGCGGTCGAGCCGACCGCGCACGCCGATGCGCAGGTAGCGCGGCACCAGCGGCGCGACGTTGGTGTACGCGTTGTCGTATTGCTCCTCGCGGATGCCGCGCCGCATCTCGAGCGCGTCGCGCACGCCGGCGGTGGTCAGGAGCGCCGACTTCGCGCCGGTGCGGGTGAGCGTCGCGTTGGTCGCCACCGTCGTGCCGTGGACGATGGTCGCGATCGACGCCGCGAACGCCTGCGCAGACACCGGCGGGTCGACCATCGCCGCGAGGTCGGCGAGGCCCGCGACCACCGCGATCGACGGGTCCGACGGCGTGGACAGCACCTTGTGTAGGAGCGGCGGCGCGCCGTCGCGCGTCAGCACGAAGTCGGTGAAGGTGCCGCCCACGTCGATGCCGATCCTTGCGCCCATGTCCGTTCCTTTCGCCTCACGCTCCGCCGGCAACCGCTTCGCGCCGGGCGAGTCGCTTGAGTTCCTCGCGCTTCACCTTGCCGAGCGCGGTGCGCGGCAGGCTCGCCGCGAACACGACGTCGCGCGGATGCTTGTAGCGCGCCACGCGGCCGGCGAGCAGCGCACACACCGACTCGCGCGTGAGCGTGGCCCCCGCCGCCGGCACGACGACCGCGACCACCGCCTCGCCCCAACGCTCGTCGGGCCGTCCCACCACCGCGACCTCCGCGATCTGCGGACACTCGGCGAGCACGTTCTCGACCTCCGCCGGGTAGACGTTCTCGCCGCCGGAGATGATGACGTCGCGGCGCCGGCCGTCGACGTGGAGCCAGCCTTCGGCGTCGACGTGCGCGACGTCCCCGGAGTGGTACCAGCCGCCTTCGAGCGCCGCCGCGGTCTCGCGCGGCTTTTGCCAGTAGCCGCTCATCACGTTGCCGCCGCGCACGAGGATCTCGCCCGACTCGCCCGCTGCAACATCGCGGTCGTCGGCGTCGACCAGCCGAATCTCGCAGTGCAGCGCCGCCTTGCCGACCGAGCCCGGATGGTTCATCGCGTCGTCGACGCGCTGGTAGGCGGCGATCGGGCAGGTCTCGGTCGCGCCGTACACCTGCAACAGCGGCACGCCACGCTGCAGGTCGCGGCGGACGAATGCCTCGCCGATGATCGTCGAGCCGGTCGTGATCGCGCGCAGTCGCGACAGGTCCGCCGTGGCCCACCCCGGCTCCCGCGCGAGCAGCTCGAGCTGCGCCGGCACGAGCACCGTGAGCGTGACGCCGTCGCGCTCGACCGAGCGGACCACCGCGGCCGGGTCGAAGCGCGGATGGAGCACCACGGTCGCGCCGGCGTGCAGCGCGGGAAGCGTCTGGATGTTGAGCCCCCCGACGTGGAACAGCGGCAGCGTGGTCAGGACGACGTCGCGGCTCGTCAGATCGTGCATGTGCGTGCTGTTGGCCGCGTTCTGCGCAAGCGCGTCCTGCGTGTGCACCACACCTTTCGGCGCGCCGGTGGAGCCGGACGTGTAGCAGAGCAGGACCGGCGCGGCGCGGCGGCCCTCGCGTGGCGGCGCCTCTTGCGGGGCCGTCGCGGCGAACGCATCCCACGCGATCCAGCCGGGGCGAGGCCCGCCGCGCGCCACGCGGACCGGAACGTGGGCGGCGACGGCGACCGCGGCGACCGGCTCGACGAACGGATCGCAGGCCACCAGCACGCGCGGCCGGCAGTCGTCGAGCATCGAGCGGTGCTCGGGTGGCGCGAGTCGCCACGACAGCGGCACGAACATCGCGCCCAGGCGCGCGCACGCGAACAGCAGCACGATCTGCTCGGCGCCGTTGTATCCCAGGTGCGCCACCCGGTCGCCGCGCGCCACTCCGTGCGCGGCAAGCGCGGCGGCGGCGGCGCCGATCGCTCGCGCGAGCGCCCCGTAGCTCATCGCACCATCCGCACAGACAAGCGCGGCCTTCGCCGGCGAGAACGCGGCGTGCCGCTCGATCCAGTCGGACAGGTCCACCTCGATCCTTCCGGCGTATCCCTATTTCCGCTCGGCGACTTCGACCGCCACCGCCATCGCGGTGTCGCCGGCCGCACAGCCGGCGAACAATCCGCGGCCTCCGCCACGCGCCGCCAGTTCCTCGACGAGCTCGATCACCGATCGTGTTCCCATCGGCGCCTGCGGGTGCCCCCACACCAGCGACGATCCGTAGTTGTTCATCCGTTTCCAGTCGGCCCCGGTCTCGCGCGCGAACACGAGGTCGTTGATCGCGAACGGGTTGTGCGTCTTGATCGCGTCGAGGTCGCCGATCGCAAGCCCCGCCTGCGCGAGCGCACGCCGCGCCGCCGGGACGGTAGCCTCCGGCATGTGCGCGAGCGGTGCACGGGCTTGCCCGAAGCCCAAGAGGCGCACCGCGACCGACGGCTGCGACGACAGCTCCCGCGCGCGTTCGGGGGTGGTCACGACGATCGCCGCGTTGCCGTCGGCAGGGTGCGTCTGTCCGCCGAAGGTGACCGAGCCGCCCGGCCGCACCGGCTTCAACCGCGCGAGGCCTTCGGGCGTGGACGCGCCGGCGCCCTCGTCGCCGGCGAGTGTGCCGAGGGTCTTCGCGAAGTTCGCGGACGGGATGTCGAACGGCAGCGTCATGAAGCGCCGCAGGAACGCCGAGTCGCCGGCGAGCGCCATGCGGTACTGCTCCTCGCGCCGGAGCACGACCTCGTGCTGCTCGGCGGTCGAGATCCCGCGCGAGCGCGCGACGTTCTCGGCGGTGTCGATCATCGCGTGCGGCCCGAGCGGGTCGCAGTCGAAGTTCCCGAGCACCCAGTCCTCGTG
>JADLEZ010000510.1 GCA_020845855.1 Burkholderiales bacterium | reverse complement strand
GGTCGGTGGTGATCGAGTCGCCGAAGATGCCGAGCGCGCGCGCGCCGCGGATGCTCCCGGTCGCGCCGGGCTGCATGGTGAAACCGTCGAAGAAGGGCGGTTTCGCGATGTACGTCGACTTCGGCCAGTGGTAGACCTGCCCCTGGCTGCCCGAGATCTGCCCCCACATCGGATTGGCGTTGGCGACGTCGCCGTACAGGCGCCGGTACACCTCCGGGTCGCGGGCGTACATCGACACCGCGGCGATCTCGTGCGAGGTGGGCCAGATGTCCTTCAGGTATACGGGCTTGCCCTCGCGGTCGCGGCCGAGCGGCTCGGTGGTCAGATCCGTAAGCACCGTACCCGCGATGGCGTAGGCGACCACCAGCGGCGGCGAGGCCAGGAAGTTCGCCTTGAGGTTGGGATGGATGCGCGCCTCGAAGTTGCGGTTGCCCGACAGCACCGCGGCGCAGATGAGGTCGTTGCCGACGATCGCATCGTTGATCTCGGGCGCGAGGTCGCCCGCGTTGCCGATGCAGGTGGTGCAGCCGTAGGCGGCCACCGTGAAGCCGAGTTGCTCGAGCGAGGGCAGCAGTCCCGCCTTGGTCAGGTACTCGGTGACGGTGCGCGAGCCGGGTGCGAGCGACGTCTTGACGTGCTTGCGCACGCGCAGGCCCTTGTCGACCGCCTTCTTCGCGAGCAGGCCCGCCGCCAGCAGCACGCCGGGGTTGGACGTGTTGGTGCACGACGTGATCGCGGCGATCAGCACGTCGCCGTGGCCGATCGACACGTGCTTGCCGCCTGGTTGCTCGAAATGGTCGGGGGTCGGCCGGTTGTTGACCATTTCCCTGACATCCCTTGGCGCGCCGGGCGCGACCTGCATGGACGCATCGCTGATCGCGCCCACCCCGTCCGCCACCATAGGCGTCACCACCCGCCGAGCGAGCTCCGCCGCCGGCTTGGAAAAGCCGTTCTCGGCCGCGGGCTTGCTGAAAAGGTCGGTGAAGGCGCTCTTGAGGTTGCCGAGTTCGATGCGGTCCTGCGGGCGCTTGGGGCCGGCCAGCGACGTCTTGACCGTCGAAAGGTCGAGCTTCAGCACCTTGCTGTAATCGATGTCGCCGGCGCGCGGGATGCCGAACATGCCCTGCGCCTTGAAGTACGAGGCGAGCGCGTCGACCTCGTCGGCCGTGCGGCCGGTCGCCGCGAGGTAGTCGATCGTGGCCTGGTCGACCGGGAAGAAGCCCATGGTCGCGCCGTATTCGGGCGCCATGTTGCCGATGGTCGCGCGGTCGGGCACCGACAGGGAAGCGGTGCCCTCGCCGAAGAACTCGACGAACTTGCCGACCACCTTCTCCTTGCGCAGCATCTGCGTGACGGTCAGCACGAGGTCGGTGGCGGTGATGCCCTCGGCGAGCTTGCCGGTGAGCTCCACGCCGACCACATCGGGGGTGAGGAAGTACACGGGTTGCCCGAGCATGCCGGCTTCCGCCTCGATGCCGCCCACGCCCCACGCGACCACGCCCACGCCGTTGACCATGGTGGTGTGGCTGTCGGTGCCGACCAGCGAGTCGGGGTAGTACACGCCGTCCTTGCGGTGGACGCCGCGCGCGAGGTACTCGAGGTTGACCTGGTGCACGATGCCGATGCCGGGGGGCACCACGCCGAAGGTGTCGAACGCCTGCATGCCCCACTTCATGAACTGGTAGCGCTCGGCGTTGCGCTCGAACTCGAGCTTCATGTTCAGATCGAGCGCGGCGCGGGTCCCGTAGTAGTCGATCATGACCGAGTGGTCGACGACCAAGTCGACCGGCACCAGCGGCTCGATCGCCTTCGGGTTCTTGCCCAAGTCGCTCGCGACGTTGCGCATCGCCGCCAAGTCGGCGAGCAGCGGCACCCCGGTGAAGTCCTGCAGCACCACGCGCGCCACCACGAACGGGATCTCGTCGACGCGCTCGGCGGTCGGCCCCCAGTTGGCGAGCGCCTTCACGTGCGCTTCGGTGATCTTCCTGCCGTCGCAGTTGCGCAGCACCGATTCCAGCACGATGCGGATCGACACCGGCAGGCGCGACACCTTGCCGACCCCCGCGCGCTCGAGTGCGGGGAGCGAATAGAAGCGCCCGGTCTTGCTGGAAGCGAGCTTGAACTCCTGCAGCGTGCCGAACAGGTTGTGGTTCATTGCGGGGCCTTTGCCTTGGGTGCGGATTGCTGCGGAGGAGGCATCGCCGGCGGCTTGGCCGCCGCCGCCATGCCCTTGATGTTGAGCTTCTGGCCGGACGGGCCGATGAAATCGCCCACTGCCATGCCGTCGCGGCAGGGGCCCGTCCACTTGCCTTCGATCGTGGTCTGCGACTCCTTCATGCCCATGAACGGCGGCTCGTAAGTGGCGTTGATCTCGGTGCGGTACGCGGTGTCGCCGGCCGGGGTCATCACCGAGCGCGACGCGATCTTCGACTCGCCGATCTTGCAGACCGCGTTGCCGATCCAGCGCGCGCCATCGCGCCGGAACTCGTTCTTGCTGCACATCTCGCGGCTCATGCCGACGCCCATCGTGACCAGCTCCTTCTGCAGGGCCTCGTCAGTGCACATCGTGGACTTGACCGGGGCCGATCCCGACTGCGCCCTGCTGGTGGTGATCGTCATGTCCCACTGCCCGGCCTTGAGCCTGGGGTAATCCTGCGCGCCGGCGGCGGTGGCGGCCAGGGCCGCGAGGAGGAGGGTGCTGCGATGCATGGCGGTCCTTCGACTTACGAAGCGGGATGGCCGAAAAAGGCGGCCGCACGCGGTGCGAGCGGTACTCCGGCCGCATGCGCGCGCGACAGGGTGATCCACGCGTGGCGGTAGGACGCGCGGTCGTGCAGCTCGCCGTCGATGCGCAGCGGCGCCCAGGCTGCATCCTGCGCCGCGAAGAGCGTGGCCTGCGCCTGCTCGACCTCGATCAGCTCCGGGCGCATCGCCTCCACGATCGGCTGGATCTGCGCCGGGTGGATGCTCCACATGCGCAGGTAGCCGAACTCGTCGCGCGCGCGGCGGGCGTCGGCGAACACGAGCTTCGCGTCGTCGAGCGCGCGGGTGACGCTGTGCGCGGGCACGATGCCGTGGGCGAGCGCCGCCGCCGCGATCTCGCACTTGGCGCGGCGCACGAGCGGATGGTCGAACTGCCCCGGCGACACCATCGCGGTGGCCGGGATCGCGCCGTGATGGGCGCTCACGAAGTCCATGAGGCCGAAGTCGAGCGAGACGATGCCCGGAAGCGCCGCGATCGCCCACGCGTCGTGCACCGCGCCGGGCGTCTCGATCAGCACGCTCACCGGGATCGCGCGTTTCAGGCCGATCTGGGCCACGCGGTCGGCGACGTGGGCCAAGAAGCGCTCGACGTCGGCGGCCCGCTCGGCCTTGGGCAGCGTAAGGAACGCGATGCGGTCGCCCGCGCCGTCCAGGAGCACGTCGACCTCCGCCTGCCAGGCCGGATGGTGAATGTCGTGCACGCGGGCGCCGACGCGCCCATGCAGGTTGTCGGCGCCGCCGATCAGTCCCGCCATCAGCGCCGCGTGCGCGCGCTCGGCGCCGATGGGCGCGCCGTCCTCGCAATCGCAGGCGATGTCGAACACCGGGCCGAGCTCGGCTTGCAGCGCGAGCGCCTTGCGGATGAAGCGCTCGCTTCCGGCGTAGTGCACGCAAGGGGAGAGCGCGGGCAGCGGCGTCTGACTGCCGTAGAGCGCGGCCTGCGGCGAGATGGTCACTTCAGCAGATCCGCCACCGCCGCGCGCTCTTCCTCGAGCTCCTTGAGCGTGTGGTTCATCCGGTCGCGGGAGAACTCGTCGATCGGCAAGTCGCGCACCCGCGTGTACTCGCCGCTCGCGGTGGTCACCGGCACGCCATACATGACGTCCTTGGGAATGCCGTAGCTGCCGTCGGACGCGATGCCCATGGTCACCCACCGTCCGTTGCTGCCCAAAATCCAGTCGCGCATGTGGTCGATGGCGGCGTTGGCCGCCGATGCGGCCGACGAGACGCCGCGGGCCTCGATGATGGCGGCGCCGCGCTTGCCCACCTTGGGCAGGAACTCGTTGCGATTCCAGTTCTCGTCGTTGATCGTCGACTTCACTTCCTTGCCGCCGCCGTGCGTCGCGAAGCGGTAGTCCGGGTACATGGTAGGCGAGTGGTTGCCCCAGACCACCAGCTTGTCGATGCTGTCCACCGGCACCTTCGCCTTCTGCGCGAGCTGCGAGCGCGCGCGGTTGTGGTCCAGGCGCATCATGGCGGTGAAGTTCTTCGCGGGCAGCGACGGCGCTGACTTCATCGCGATGTAGGCGTTGGTGTTGGCGGGGTTGCCGACCACCAGCACCTTGACGTTGCGCGAGGCGACCCGGTCGAGCGCGCGGCCCTGCTCGATGAAGATCTTCGCGTTGTCCATGAGCAGATCCTTGCGCTCCATGCCCGGCCCGCGCGGCTTGGCGCCGATCAGGATGGCGCAATCGGCGTCCTTGAACGCGGACAGGGGATCGCCGGTGCCGGTCATGCCGTGGAGCAGGGGGAACGCGCAGTCCTCGAGCTCCATCATCACGCCGCGCAGCGCCGCCTGCGGCTTGTCGGACGGGTGCTCGAGAAGCTGGAGGATGACGGGCTGGTCCTTGCCGAGCATCTCGCCGGCGGCGATGCGGAACAGGATGGCGTAGCCGATCTGGCCGGCGGCGCCGGTGACTGCAACGCGCACGGGTGGTTTCATGAGGACGCTCCGAAAGAGGAATCGCGAATGCCGCCGCGCGATTGCGCAGCGCAACAGAAAGCAGCGTCGCGGTCTCGTGCCTGCCGCGATGCGAAACGGGGCGACGCAATGCGACAATTGTAGCCGCTCCGTCCGGGGTTTGTCAATGCATTCTTATATCTTATATAAGACATAAAACAAGTATTAGACAGCGTCAGCCACGACGCTTCATAATGGCCGGCGCATGGCCATCCCGCCCGCCACCCCGGCCTTTGCGCCGCTGTACCTGCAGATCAAGGGCCTGCTCGAACGCAGCCTCGAGGCCCGGCAATGGCGGCCGGGCGAGGCGATCCCCTCGGAGATCGAACTCGCCCGCCGTTACGGCGTTTCGCAGGGCACGGTACGCAAGGCGATCGACGCGCTCGCCGACGACAACCTCGTCGTCCGCCGGCAGGGGAAGGGCACTTTCGTGGCCACCCATACCGAAGAGCGCTCCTCGCTGTTCCGCTTCCTGCGCATCCGCCGCAACGACGGCGCCGAGGTTGCGCCGGTCAGCCGGCTGCTCGACGTCAGGCGCACGAAGGCCGGGCAGGACATCGTGCGCCTGCTCGCGCTGCGGCAAGGCGACGCGGTGCTCGTGCTGCGCCGCGTGCTCGATTACGCGGGCGAGCCCGTGGTGCTGGACGAGATCACGCTGCCGGCGGCGCTGTTCCGTGGCCTCACCAAGGCGCGCTACGACGCGTACGGCGGCTCGATGTACAGTTTTTTCGAGAGCGAGTTCGGCGTGCGCATGCTCAAAGCGCAGGAGCGGATCCGCGCGATCGCCGCCGACGCCGCCGCGGCGCGCATCCTGAACACCGAACCCGGCGCTCCTCTCCTGGCCGTCGACCGCGTCACGCTCACTTACGGCGAGCGTCCCGTCGAGGTTCGCCGCGGCCTGTGCGTGACGCGCGCGTTCCACTATCTGAATGAACTGTACTGACCCGGCCCGAACGCCTGTCAACGTTAGCGGGGCACCGCGACCGGGATTGGCTATAATCGAAGTTGCGCGACAAGAAGCGACGATTTCGGGGCGATACGCGACGTTTGGTCCCGAGTTCCGTTCCCGGTTTTCGCCTTCCACATCGGAACGCCCGCGATGGCATCACTGGACCGCCCCGTCTCCAAACCACGCCCGGTCTACCTCAATCTCTTCGCTATCCGGCAGCCGCCGCCGGCCATCGTATCCATCCTGCACCGAGTCTCCGGCGCGCTCCTGTTCCTGGTCGGCATCCCGCTCCTGTTGTGGCTCACGCAGCGGGCGCTCGCGTCGCCGCAGGGCTGGGGCGAGATGCGCGCGGCGCTGTCCCACCCGTTGGCGAAGCTCGTCCTGGTCGTGCTCGCGTGGGCGTACCTGCATCACCTGATCGCGGGGATTCGCCACGTCGTCATGGACCTGCACATCGGCATGGATCTTACGTCCGCGCGGCGGACGGCGGCCGTGACGCTCGTGCTGGCCGCGATCCTCACGCTCGCGGTGGCGGTGAAGCTATGGTGACGCGCAAGCGCATTCCGGCCGGCGCGCACTACGGGTGGCGCGACTGGCTGGTGCAGCGGGTGAGCGCGGTGGTGATGGCGCTGTATACGCTGCTGGTGCTCGGGCTCTTGCTGTGGCACGGCGGCCTTGCCTACGACGCCTGGAAGGCGACCTTCGGCAGCGGAGCGTTCCGGCTCGCGACTTTCGTGTTCATGCTGGCGCTTTTGTGGCACGCGTGGATCGGCGTGCGCAACATCGCGATGGACTACGTAAAGCCGGTGGGCGTTCGGCTCACGTTCCAGGCGGCGGTGGCCGTGCTGCTGGTGGCGTATGCCGGGTGGACGATACAGATCTTGTGGGGGGGCGTGTGAGCGCGCTGCCGGTACGCCGGTTCGACGCGGTCATCGTCGGCGCAGGCGGCGCCGGAATGCGCGCATCGCTTCAGCTCGCCGAAGCGGGGCTGTCGGTCGCGGTGCTGTCGAAGGTGTTCCCGACGCGCTCGCACACGGTGGCCGCGCAGGGCGGCATCGGCGCGTCGCTCGGCAACATGTCCGAGGACCACTGGCTGTGGCACATGTACGACACCGTCAAGGGATCGGACTGGCTGGGCGACCAGGATGCGATCGAATACATGTGCCGGATGGCGCCGAAGGTGGTGTACGAGCTCGAGCACTTCGGTATGCCGTTCGACCGCAATGCCGACGGCACTATCTACCAGCGCCCGTTCGGCGGCCACTCGGCCAACTTCGGCGAGAAGCCCGTGCAGCGGGCGTGTGCGGCAGCCGACCGCACCGGCCACGCGATGCTGCACACGCTGTACCAGCGCAACGTGCGCG
>JADLEZ010000509.1 GCA_020845855.1 Burkholderiales bacterium | reverse complement strand
TCCGGTCGTCTCGCAGTCGAGCGTGACCCACTCGTCCGGCGGCGGCGGCTCGTACATGAAGGCGAAGTGCGGATCGGCGAGGTGGAACAGCAGCCAGCGGCGGCGCACCGCTTCGGCGAGCCTCGCTATCACGCTGCCTCGAGGTGGAACTGGTGTCGCACCAGCGTCTTGAAGCGCTTGACCACCGCGAGCGCATCTTTCAGCAGATCGCGTTCGAGGCTCGTCAAGCGATCGGTGGGCACACCGCCGCTTACCGGGCGCCCGGTGTCGATCTCGGCAAGGCCCGCTTTCAGCTTGAGCCCCATCAGGAAATGCAGGCTGTCGAGGAGGCTCGTTGCGAAGTCCGCGGGAAGGCGGCCGGCCGCGACCAGCCCGTCGAGCCGCTCCGCGGTGCTCGTCGCCGCGAGCTCTTCGCGCAGCGCGAGGCTGCGCACGCCGTGCACGATCGGGAAGATCGCCGCCTTCTTGAGGTCGAGCGTCTGCCGGTCCTGCTCGCCGATGAGCAGCAGCCGGTTCCACCAGCCGCCGGAGGCGTCGGGGAACGAGTCGATGGCCGAGGCGAAGCGGCCGAGCAGCGAATCGTCCGCGGCGACGAGACCCTGGAGGCCGGCGCGCACGCTGGCCAGGAGCGAGGCGTCGCCCGCGACGGCGCGCGCATCGACGAAGATCGCGAGCGCCATCAGGCTTTCCGGATCGGGACGCAGCAGCCACTCGCGCACCGTCGCGGCGAACTCGCTCGCGCTGCGCCGCCACGCTGGATTGCTGACCATGATCCGCCCCGGACAGTCGGGATAGCCGAAGTCGCGCAGCGCCGCGGAGAAGCGCTCGCACGCCGCCGCGACGTCCGCGTCGCTGACCGGCGCGCCGTCGCGCACGATCAAGCCGTTGTCCTGGTCCGTCTTCAGCAATTGCTCGCCGCGGCCTTCGCTGCCCATGACGAACAGGCAGCTATCGGCCGCCAGCGCAGGCGGTGCGATCAGCTGCCATGCACGCTCGCACAGCTTGCCGTTGAGCGCCTGCACGAGCTTTCCGATCTGGCTGACCCGCGTGCCGCCGCGGTAGAGCAGCGCGACGAAGCGTGTGATCCTTTCGGCCGCCGCGCGCAGCGCGTCGAGGCTTTGCGCCTGCACGATCTGCGCGGTGATGAGATAGGAGTGATTGGACAGGAAGCTCAGGAGGTCGAGCTGCTCGAGCAGCCCCACGATGCGCGCGCCGTCGGCCACGACGAGGCGATGGACCTGGTGCTGGATCATCAGCGCCAGGGCGTCGAACAGCCGCGCACCCGGCGCGATCGCCGCCAGCGGGAACGTCGCGAAGTCCTTCACGGCGAGCGTTGCGAGCGGCCGGCCGTCGACGACCGCACGCTGCAAGCCGGTATTGGTGAAGATGCCCAGGCGCTCGCCGTCGCGAACGAGGACGCTGCTGGTGCGCTGCGCGTGCATCAGCGAGGCTGCCTCGACGATCCCGCTGTCGCCCGCGACGAAGTGCGCGGGGCGCAGGTACGCCTCGCCCACTCGCGACATCGTCAGCGCCTGCAGCTCGCGCTGACTGTGCCGCTCGGCCAGCGCGCCAAGCTTGTGCGACAGGTCCGAGAACAGCAGCGCGCCGAACGTTGCGTTGCGCGAGATAAGCTCGCGCACGGCCGCCTTCGCAAGCTCGTAGGCCACGACCTCTTCGGTGGCGACAAAGCGGCTGCTCACGCGCCCCGCCATGAGCGAGCGGCCGTCGAAGCAGTCGCTGGGGCCGTAGGTGGCCACCGGCTCGTCGCCCTCGAACTGCGACACGTACCCCTTGATGACCACGAACAGGTGCGACGGCTCGATGCCGGGGTCGAGGATCGTGTCGCCGTCGCGGAAGTACGCGATGTCCACACTGTCGCGCACGATCCGCTGCTCGTCGGCGTCGAGACAGTCGAACGGAGAGGCGGTGAAGTCGAAGGCGTTGGGCATAGTGCATCATAGGCGGCCCCGGACCGTGGCACCAACACTTCCCGCGAGCGAGCGCATGACCATGCCACCCGAGCATCGCAAGGTGATCGTCGCGTCCGGACTGGGCGCGATGTTCGAGTGGTACGACTTCTACCTGTACGGGGTGCTGGCGCCCGTGCTCGCGGTGCACTTTTTCACCGCGCCGGGGGAGCAAGGGGCGCTGGTGGCGACCTTGCTCGCCTTCGCCGCGGGATTCGCCGTGCGGCCGCTGGGAGCGCTGTTCTTCGGGCGGCTGGGCGACCTGATCGGGCGCAAGTACACGTTCCTGATGACGCTGCTGCTGATGGGCAGCGCGACGTTCGCCATCGGCGTGCTGCCGGGACAGGAGACGATCGGCATCGCGGCGCCGGCGGCACTCGTGATCCTGCGCCTGCTGCAGGGACTCGCGATCGGCGGCGAGTACGGCGGGGTGGCGACCTACGTGGCCGAGCACGCGCCGCGCGGCCGGCGCGGGTTCTATACCGGCTGGGTGCAGACCACGGCAAGCCTCGGCCTGCTCTGCGCGTTGCTCGCGATCGTCGGCCTGCGCAGCGCGCTGGGCGAAGCGGCGTTTCTCGCGTGGGGCTGGCGCCTGCCGTTCCTGCTATCCGCGCTCCTGCTCGCGGTGGGCATCTGGGTTCGCCTGAGCCTCAAGGAGTCGCCGATCTTCTGGGAGTTGAAGCGTTCCGGTGGCGCGTCGCGATCGCCGCTGCGCGAGGCGTTCGGGAACTGGCCTAACGTACGCCGCGGCCTCGCCGCGCTGTTCGGCCTGGTCGCGGCGCAGGCGGTGGTCTGGTACACCGGACAGTTCGAGGCGTTCTACTTCATGACGCTGCAGCTCAAGGTCGACGCCACGACCGCAAGCCTATTCCTGGTCGCGGCGCTGGCGCTGGGCGCGCCGCTGTTCGTCGTGTTCGGTGCGCTGTCGGACCGCGTCGGGCGCAAGCCGATCATCCTCGCCGGCGCCTTGCTGGCCGCACTCGCCTACCTGCCCTTGTTCGAGGCGCTGACCGAAGCCGCCAATCCCGCGCTGGCAAAGGCGCGGCAGCAGGTTGCCGTCACGCTGACGGCCGATCCTGCGGCGTGCGGCTGGCAGTTCGAGCTGCCAGGTCTCGTCCGGGAGGTCACGACCTGCGGGCTCGCCAAGCGGTGGCTCGCCGAGCGAGCCGTGCGCTACTCGATCGCGGCGGGCCCGGGGCCGACGGCGGTCGGCGTGGGTGAAGAACGCATCGAGGTTGCGGGCGACGACGAGGCCACGCGCCGCCGGCTCGACGCGGCGCTCGACGCGGCCGGCTATCCCACGCACGCCGACCCGGCGCGCATCGACCGCGGCCGCGTCGTCGGGATCCTGTTCCTGCTCGTGGTCTTCGTGACCATGGTCTACGGTCCGATTGCCGCGATGCTGGTCGAGATGTTCGCGACCCGCGTGCGCTGCTCGTCGGTGAGCCTGCCGTACCACATCGGCAACGGCTGGTTCGGCGGATTGCTGCCGAGCGCGATCCTCGCCATCGGCGTGCAGACCGGGAACGTCTACGCCGGGCTGTGGGTGCCCATCGCCGTCGCGATGGTCGGCAGCGTGATCGGGGCGTTCTTCGTGCGGGAAACGAAGGACGTCGATCTGCGGGCGGTCGAGTCCTAGGCCCGCGACCGCTTGCGGTAGCGCAACCATCGATTCGACTGGCATCGCGCCCTCCACCGTCGTAGACTCTCGAGGTTCGCCGCCCACGATCCGAAGGAGACTCCATGGCCACCGACATCATCGCGCGCATCGTGGCGGACCCCAGGTATCAGGAGTTGAAATCCCGGCGAGCGCGCTTCGGCTGGTGGCTCACGCTCGCGATGCTGGTCGTCTACTACGGCTTCATCCTGCTGGTGGCGTTCGCCAAGCCCTTCCTGTCCACGCGCATCGGCACAGGCGTGACCACCATCGGCATTCCGCTCGGGCTGGGTGTCATCATCTTCACGATCGTCATCACGATCCTGTATGTGCGCCGCGCCAACCGCGAATTCGACGTGCTCGCCGACCAGGTCATCAAGGGAGCACTGAAGTGAGCGCCGGGCGCCTTGCGGCGTTCGCTGTCATAGCGCTTGGCGTCGCGGGTCTCGCGTTCGCGGCCGGCGGCGATCTCGGCCAGGCACAGAAACAGGCGACCAACTGGACCGCGATCGTCATGTTTGCCGTGTTCGTGCTCGCCACGCTCTGGATCACCAAGTGGGCCGCGAGCCGGACCAAGAGCGCGGCGGATTTCTACACGGCCGGCGGCGGCATCACCGGCTTCCAGAACGGGCTCGCGATCGCGGGCGACTACATGTCGGCTGCGTCGTTCCTCGGCATTTCGGCGGCGGTGATGGTCGGCGGCTTCGACGGGCTCATCTATTCGATCGGCTTTCTCGTCGGGTGGCCGGTGGTCACCTTCCTGCTCGCCGAGCGGCTGCGCAACCTGGGTAAGTTCACTTTCGCCGACGTGGCGGCGTTCCGCTTCGAGCAGGCGCCGATGCGGGTGTTCGCCGCGTCCGGCACGCTGGTCGTCGTCGCGTTCTACCTCATCGCCCAGATGGTTGGCGCGGGACAGCTCATCAAGCTCCTGTTCGGGCTCGACTACTGGATCGCGGTGGTGATCGTAGGCGTACTGATGATGGTGTACGTGCTGTTCGGCGGCATGACCGCCACCACCTGGGTGCAGATCATCAAGGCCTGCCTGCTGCTCGCCGGCGCGACTTTCATGGCGGTGATGGTGCTGTGGAGTTTCAATTTCAGTCCGGAGGCGATGTTCGCGAAGGCCGTCGAGGTCAAGACCGGCATCGCCGCGGCAGCCGGCAAGCCGCCCGCTGTGGCGGCGAGCGAGGGCTTCTCGATCATGGGGCCGGGCGGTTTCATCAAGGACCCGATCTCCGCGATCAGCTTCGGCATGGCGCTGATGTTCGGCACCGCCGGCCTGCCGCACATCCTGATGCGCTTTTTCACCGTTCCCAACGCCAAGGAAGCGCGCAAGTCGGTGGCCTGGGCGACCACCTGGATCGGCTACTTCTACGTGCTGACGTTCATCATCGGCTTCGGCGCCATCACCTTCGTGCTCACCAATCCGCAGTTCCTCGACGCCAAGGGGGGCTTGCTCGGCGGCGGCAACATGGCGGCCGTGCACCTTGCCAACGCGGTGGGTGGCAACGTGTTCCTGGGCTTCATCTCGGCGGTCGCGTTCGCGACCATCCTCGCGGTGGTCGCCGGCCTCACGTTGTCGGGCGCCTCGGCGGTGAGCCACGATCTGTACTCGACGGTGTTCAAGCAAGGCAAGGCGGACAGCACGGCCGAGTTGCGGGTCTCGCGCCTGACGACAGTCGCGCTCGGGATCATTGCCGTGCTGCTCGGCATCGCCTTCGAGAAGCAGAACATCGCCTTCATGGTGAGCCTCGCGTTCGCCATCGCGGCGTCGGCCAACTTCCCGGTGCTCCTCATGTCGGTACTGTGGAAGGACTGCACGACCCGGGGCGCGGTGATCGGAGGCTTCCTGGGGCTCATTTCGTCGGTGGTGCTGACCATCGTGTCGCCGGCCGTATGGGAGGCGACGCTGGGCTATCCCAAGGGATCGGCGCTGTTCCCCTACGCCTCGCCGGCGCTGTTCTCGATGGTCATCGGCTTCGTCGGTATCTGGCTCTTCTCGGTGCTCGACAAGAGCGCGCGGGCCGGCGTGGACCGCGCCGGCTTCATCGCGCAGCAGGTGCGCTCGGAAACCGGCATCGGCGCGGCGGCGGCTTCCGGGCACTGACCGCGCCAGGGAGCGTCGGCCTGGCGGATGGCATCGTCGTCCCGGGCGGCCTGGGCGCTACCGCTGCCGCCATGCCCGCCAAACACGCAGCACGGTGGCGATGGTCGACAGCGTGCGCAGCGAGCTCTTGAGCTTGCCCGCCCCAACGAGGGGCAGGGCGATACCGATCAGGGTCGTGGCGATCGAGCGCGAAACCCGGCTGCGCGCTTCCGGTGCCGGCGGCGAGACGATCCGTCGCACGGAGTGCCACGCGAGCAGCGCCTGCATGCGCTGCAGGTCCGATTGCGCGATGAGCCGCGCCTTTTTCTCGGCAAGGTCGGCCGCAGGGCTCAAGGAAGCTCTTTCACGACGGCGGCAGCTTCATGGTCCGCGCGACCGCTGCGCGGTCCTTCTCGAGCTCGGCGAGCGTCAGCGCGAACGGCGAGGGCGCGGTGTTCGCGAGCTCGGCGCGCCGCCACAGCAGCGCGGCGCCCGCGACCCCGAAGACGACGATCACACCCACGATCGCCGCCAGCCGGTGCGTGTCCCAGAAGTAGACGATCACGAGAGCCGCGCAGAAGAAGAGCGCGAACAGGACGCAGCCCACGCCGGCGAGCAGCAGCGCGACCTGCGTGGTCACGCGGCCGCGCTCCTCGGTGTACTCGACGGCCGCCAGCTCGAGACGCGTGCTCGCGAGGCCGAGCAGGGCATCGGCCATGCGCGCGAGCGCGCCGCGCAACGTGTCCGGGTCCGAGCCCCTGTTGGCGGCGTCGGCCATCGGGCGGCCCTCGCGCTTTCCCGGCTAGCGGCGATTCATGAGCAGGCCGATCGCAAGGCCGACGCCGGCCGCGATGCCGATCGCCTGCCACGGATGGTCGTGCACGTAGTCGTCGGTGTAGCGGGCGGCCGCCTTCGCGCGATCGACCGCCTCACCCTCGAGCTCCTGCAGCTTGAGCTTGGCGGACAGCAGGCGGGCTTCGACCTGCGAGCGCAGGTCGCGCGCGCGATCGCCCGTTTCCTTGCTTGCCTTGTCGAGCAGCGACTCGGCCTCGGACAACACGGACGAAAATTCATCGACGAGCTTGTCGCGGGCGGTATCGGTACTCATGACGTTGGTCCTCACATTGGCGGTGGCGCGGAACACGCCGCGGGAAGGCCATTATAGCGACGCGCCGGACCCCCGGTACCCTCGATTGCGCAGACTGTCGCACCTGGACGCCGTTCATCCACGCGGCATTGACGGTCCCGGCCGATGCCCCCATCTTGGTGGCACGGGCGCCGACGTGCGGCGCTTTGGCATTCCAGGAGAGTTGGCGATGGCCGATTTCCCCGCCCCGTCCCAGTCCGCGGACAGTGCTTCATCGGTGCCGGTTACGGCCGGCGTGCTGGCGTACGCGCTCTTCGGTATCGGCGCCGTCCTGGAGGTCGTGCGCTCCGGCCTCATGGTGCCCGCGCCCCTACTGACCATCCTCGGTGTGGCGGCCGTGATCGTCTGCTACGTGAAGCGCGACGACGCGGCGGGCACGTGGGTGGCCTCGCACTTCACGTGGCTCATCCGTACGTTCTGGTGGTCGCTGCTGTGGGGGATCATCGGCTGGGCGCTGTTTCTCGTCCTGGTGGGTGCGCTGATCTGGGTCGCCGCCGCGATCTGGGTCATCTATCGCGTGATCAAAGGCTACATGTACTACAAGGACAGCCGGCCGATACCGGGCGTGTAGCGGCGGCGGGCGGGCCGCGCGCACCCGACGGCGACCGACGCGGTAGCGCACGCTCGGTCGTCCTCGACGTCAACGCGAACGATTATCGTTCAATAGCGTCCCAGCCCATGGGGTCAGACCCTACTTTCAGCGTCGCAGTGCGGGATCGTAGCTCCCGCCTTCCTGGTACACCCATTGTACGAGGTAGTCGAGCGCG